>JAEKFU010000430.1 GCA_016522385.1 Pseudomonadota bacterium | reverse complement strand
CCGTTGATGCGGTGAGGCGCGGATCGGATATTGGCAGCGAAGGACATATTGCCTCAATTCTCCGCAACACGCTGTCCACGTGAAGTCATTGGACGCCCATCGTGCCCGTGCCTTGCTGGGCGCGCGGGC
Source organism: Pseudomonadota bacterium (assembly GCA_016522385.1). Taxonomy (GTDB): domain Bacteria; phylum Pseudomonadota; class Alphaproteobacteria; order Rhizobiales; family Aestuariivirgaceae; genus JABDJG01. The sequence goes on along the minus strand of JAEKFU010000430.1, from coordinate 2,383 downwards.
GCAGCTTGTCGGCATGAAGACGCGGCTATCCAACCACATCCGGGGCATTCTCAAAACCTTCGGCATCTTGCCGGGCGGCGTTCGTGGGATGAGATTCGATCGACGCGTCGAAGCTAAGCTCGTCGATCGGCCGGACCTGGAGCCGATCGTCGGTCCCATGTTGGCGACCTGGCGCCAAGTGCGCGACCAGATCAAGGCCTTCGACAAGGCCGTTCGGGCGCTGGTGAGAAAGAGCGCTGACTGCCGTCTACTGATGACCGCACCGGGCATCGGGCCGCTGAGTGTGCTGGCCTATGTGAGTATGGTGGAGGATCCGGCGCGCTTTGGTCGCTCGCGCGCGGTCGGCGCGCATCTTGGTCTGACGCCGCGCCAGTATCAGTCGGGCGAGGTCGACCACAGCGGGCGGATATCCCGATGCGGGGACGCCTTGGCACGAACGCTCATGTATGAAGCGGCTGTGGTCATCCTCACACGAGTGAAACGCGCGTCGTATTTGAAGGAATGGGCGCTGACGATCGCCAGGAAATCGGGCTATGGCAAAGCTCGGGTCGCACTGGCCCGCAAGCTTTCGGTCATCCTCCACAGCATGTGGTGCTCTGGCGAGCCGTTCCGCTGGTCGGCTCCAGTTGAGGCTGCGTGATGTTGCTGCTGCGACGAGCGTAGAGGCCCGAAGCAGTCGCCATCCATTCTGACGAGTTGCCCCGAGGGGGCGAAGGTGCAGCTGACTGCGGCGCGGTCGCTGGGACGATCTTGATTGTCGAGCCCGCTATGGACCTTGCAGCGTTGCGCTTCGAACCAGATGTTGCGGCGGCATGACCGACCGCGGAGAGAACCATGACCCTGGCGGGTAACAGAAAAGAAAGGGTTGACAGCGAATGGGCGATTAGAGAACCGACCGCGCGTCGCAAGAGGGAATTTGATCTGTTGGATATCGGTCTTGCATCAATGTATTCGGCTTCATGTTGGAGCTGCTTTCGCTCCGAGCCCTCATGGGTATCAGCGCGCAGGCGATCTCGTTAGCGGCAAAGCCTCGATTGGGCTGTCAGGGTTATCAGTGTTCGCATGCGCCGGGAAGACCGTTCCTCCATCTCTCCTTCCGTCTCGCAGACCTCGGCGGGTTCCTTCAAGTGTGTTTCATCTCTTCTCTAACTCGGTTCAGCCGATAGCCGTTAGCCTCATCAGGATCTTAGACCGATGGTGCCGCCATCTCATCGGTTGTGACGACCTCGAAGGTGCGCTCCTTGGCTAGAACGGCCCAAGCGATGCGCGCCAGTTTGTTGGCAAGCGCGATCGCCAGGACGTTCGGGTGCAACCGTTTGGCGGCAGCCTCGATCCAGGGCTTGAGCCCGTGCCGTTCCCAGCTCTTGGGTTTGCCCAGCACCACCCAGGCGGCTTGGACGAACAAGGCTCTAAGATAGCAATTACCACGCTTTGAGATCGACCCTAAGATGGTGCGGTCCCCGGTCGAAAACTGTTTGGGAACGATCCCGAGCCAAGCGGCAAAATCACGTCCTTTGGAAAAGGCGTCACCTTTGCCGATAGCGGCCACCGTGGCGCTCGAGATAAGCGGGCCAATGCCAGGCACCGCCATCAGCCGTCCGCAGCCAGCATCCTTGTCGGCAACCCCTTCGATCTCAGCGGAAATCCTTTCGATCCGCTCGTCGAGCCCGCGCCAATCCAAGGCCAGATCTTCGATCAAGTGGATCATGGGCGGCGAAAGGACATCCGTCCGCGTCGCCAGAATAGTGCCGAGCTCGGCGCGAAGGAAACGAGAGCCCTGACGTACAGCAACGCCCCGATCGAGAAGAAAGGTGCGGATCTGATTGATCACGCTGGTGCGTTGTCGGACAAGACGGTTACGCACCCGATGCATGGCCTGAAGATCGAGTTGATCTTGGGTCTTGGTGGCGACAAACTTCATGGTCGGGCGCTGGACGGCCTCGGCGATAGCCTCGGCATCGCGAAAGTCGTTCTTCTGTCCCTTCGAGTACGGACGAACATATCGGGCCGGCATCAGCTTGGTCTTGTGCCCGAGGGCCTTCAGCCGGCGGCTCAGATGATGGGCACCGACACAAGCTTCCATGCCGATCAGGCATGGCGGGAGGTTGGCGAAGAAGGGCTCCAGCTGCGAGCGTGTCAGCTTCTTGCGCAACACGATCGCACCCCGTTCGTCGAGGCCAATCAGGTGAAAGCTGTTCTTGCCAATGTCGATGCCAAGCGTCGTGACGATCTTCGAACTCTGACGGGTCATGGTCTGTGCTCCTGTGCTGGCGTTCTCCCAGCTCTCGTATACGCCCATCACATGCTGGGCAGGAGCGGTCGGTCCATCCCATTAGCTGATGCGCCGGATCGACGAGCAGTATTTGAAGACCCCGTTCTATGG
>JAEKFU010000323.1 GCA_016522385.1 Pseudomonadota bacterium | reverse complement strand
TGCTCAATGCGATTGGGCCGATCGTCAACGTCATAGCGCTGAACCTGGCTTATCTGGTCAGCGGTGTCGTGATTATTGAAACGATCTTCGCCTATCCGGGGCTTGCCAAACTGATGGTCGACGGCGTTCAGACCCGCGACATTCCGCTGGTCCAGGCCTGCGGCATGATCTTCTGCAGCACCTACGTCGTTCTGATTCTGATCGCGGACGTCGCCTCGATCTTATCCAACCCACGCCTGAGGCATCCAAAATGAGTGATGAAACAACAACTGCTGACGAAGGCCCGTCACCCGATATATACGACGAACTGCCGGATGCCCCGCCGAAGACTCGACTGCGGCTGTCCCTGGTCGGCAAGATTTCCGTTGCCGTGGTCGCTTTCTGGGTCTTTCTGGCGTTCTTTGGGCCATGGATCGCACCCTACCATGAGGCCTTCTTCATAGAAGATGATCTGGCCGGCAACCCGATCGATGATCCCAGTTTCATGTTGCCAAGTTCGCAAACCTGGCTCGGCACCGACTATCTCGGCCGCGACATCCTGTCCCGCATCGTTTGGGGTGCCCGGACCACCATCGGCATTTCGTTCGTTGCGACGATGCTGGCTTATTTCGTCGGGATTACCCTGGGCATTGCAGCGGCCGTTGCCGGCAAGATGACGGATACCGTCTTGAGCCGGCTCGTCGATGCAATTCTGGCGTTTCCGAACATCATGCTTGGCCTGATCATCATCGCCGCTTTCGGATCCTCGATTCCGCTGCTGATTGCCCTTGCTGGACTGGTCTATGCCGCCAGCGTGTTCCGGATCGCCCGCGCGCTGGGCCAGGACATCATGGTCCAGGACTTTGTCGAGGCCGCCCGGGCCCGTGGCGAAGGTCTTTGGTGGATCATCACCCGAGAAGTGCTGCCCAACGCGGCAATGCCGCTGGCGACGGATTTCGGCCTGCGCCTGGTCTTTGTGATCCTGTTCATCTCAAGCTTGAGCTTTCTCGGCCTTGGTGTGCAGCCGCCGATTTCCGACTGGGGCAGCATGGTGCGCGAAAATCTGCAGGGGCTCGGTAATGGCCTCAGCGGCGGAGCCGTGGCATCGATTGCGCCGGCGGTCGCCATTGCGACGCTCACAATCGCAATCAATCTGATTGTTGATGATATCTCCGCTGCTGCTGGCGGCAGCCTTGCCAAGAAGATGGTCTAATGACAAAACAACCGATATTCGAATGTCGTGAACTCAAGATCGAAGCTAGGCCGTGGGACGCACCGCCGATCCCAATCGTCAAGGGTGTCAGCTTCGACGTCAATCCGGGTGAAGTGGTCGCATTGATCGGAGAATCAGGCTCCGGCAAGACGACGATATCTCTGTCCTCGCTGGGCTATACCAAGCCTGGTCTGCACTTCTCCGGCGGTGAAGCGCGATTGCTCGGCAAAGACATGATATCCCTTGATCCTGACGAAAAGCGGCTGCAGCGCGGCGAGCACGTCGCCTATCTGGCCCAGAGTGCGGCGGCGACCTTCAACCCGGCGCTCAAGATTGGCGAACAAGTGACCGAGTCCGCGGTCCTTCATGGCGCCATGTCCCAACAAGACGCCAATGCGCGCGCCGAAGAACTCTACAACGCACTGGAACTGCCTGATCCCGACCGGATCGGCGGGCGCTATCCGCATCAGGTTTCCGGCGGTCAGCTGCAGCGTCTGATGGCCGCCATGGCGCTGGTAGAAAAACCGAGCCTGTTGGTGCTCGATGAACCGACTACGGCGCTCGATGTCACCACCCAGATCGAAGTCCTTAAGGCCTTCAAGAAGGTTATTGAGGAAGAAGGCTCGGCAGCCATTTATGTTACCCACGACCTAGCCGTTGTTGCCCAGATCGCCGACCACATCGTTGTGCTTTACAGCGGCGAAGTGATGGAGCAGGGACCGGTCGACACGATCATCAACCATCCGAAACACAGCTACACCAAGCGCCTGATGGCAGCCGTGCGTCCAACTCCGGCTGCCGGGCAAGGCGATGCAGCCACCGGCGAACACGCCCGCGAAATGCCGGCGCTCGAAGTCAAAGGCGTCACGGCAGGCTATGGCCGGGGCGCGGACGGCAAGCCGGCAGTTACTGTGCTTCGCGATATCAATGTCTCGGTTGAGCGCGGCCATGTGGTCGGCGTTATCGGTGAATCGGGTTGCGGTAAATCCACACTGGCACGCGTGATGGCCGGTCTCCTACCGGCCGCCGACGGTCAGGTGATGCTTGATGGCAAGGAGCTGAAGCCGGCTCTGGCTGACCGCGCCCGCGATGAGCTGCAACTGGTTCAGTTTGTGTTCCAGATGGCCGATACGGCACTCAATCCGCGCCAGACCATTGGCGACATTATTGGCCGCCCGCTGACCTTTTATCAGGGCATAAAAGGCCGTGAGCGGCGCGAGAAGGTGCTGCAGATCATGAATATGGTGGAACTGCCGCCGGAATTCGAGGGCCGTTTCCCGGCCGAGCTCTCGGGTGGCCAGAAGCAGCGCGTCAATCTTGCGCGCGGCCTTGCCGCCGGACCGGAGGTGTTGCTGTGTGATGAAGTGACCTCGGCGCTCGACACTATCGTGGGCGCCAACGTTATTAAGCTACTCGAACGCTTGCGCGCCGAGACCGGCGTTTCTTTCGTGTTCATCAGTCACGACCTGTCGACGGTCTCCTCATTTGCCGATGAGATCGTCGTGCTGTATGCAGGTCGCGTCGTCGAACAGGGACCGGTCGACCAGGTGTTGTCACCGCCGTTCCATCCCTATACGAGACTCCTCATCACTTCGGTGCCTGAGATGCGTATAGGCTGGCTGGAAGACACGATGCAGACCCGCGAGGCGGCCGCCGGTATCGCCCGGGGTGTCGAGATCACCGATATTGGCTGCCCGTTTTTCAATCGCTGCCCGCTGGCCATTGACGGGGTTTGCGATCGGGAGGCACCGCCGATCCGTGAGGATACACCGGGTCACCAGATCGCCTGTCACCAGACACTTGAAGAGGTTGAGGACTCCGAAGCCAAGCCGCAGAAGATCCTGCACGGCTACGAAAAAGCTCTTGTTGACGAAGAACAGGCAAGAGCGGCCAGGCACTGATCTTGGGGGATGACTAGACGCCCCACGATGGATCGAGGGACACGAAAGCTACACGAGTCGCGTCACGATTGTCGCGTTCCTCACACGCGAAATCCGGGATAGCCTACTAAATTGACAATCATGCGCGAGGGGGTAAATCAGTCCTAACAGACCCTAGAGTTCGATCTCCATTCCGTCATAGGCAATCTCCCAGCCAGCGGAATTCGCCTGTTCGCGCTCGGGCGAACCTTCGATCAGGATATGGTTGCTGTTGTTGATGTGGACGAAGACCTTGCGGGCAACGTCCAGAGAAGAAAACGCAGCCATCGATCCGTCGTTACCGGACATGCTCATATGACCCATCCGGCTGCCGGTCTTCACGCCGAGCCCATGCGAGACCATTTCATTGTCTCGCCACACGGTGCCATCGAACAACACTAGCGAGGCACCTTTCAGGCGCTCGGCGAGGCCGTCGGTCATCGCTGCACAGCCAGGGATGTAAAATAATGCCTCACCGCCATCGGCACTTGAGATCTTCAACCCGATCGTATCCTCGGTTTCATCACCGATGTGCAAGGTGTCATGTTCGGCCAACAAGCGTGCCTCATTGAACAGCGCCACTTTGCCGGGCACCAGGAATGGTTCAATGACTACACCATTGCCGACATGGCACTCCTGGCCAATGTTTATAGGGCGCCGCTTGACGAATTCGCTGTCCAGCACATTGAAGATAGGGTTCTCCGCGAGCACGTCCATTACGGTTTTCGTTGCGAAAAGATCAAACGCCTGTTTTTCGCGCAATACCAGCAGGCCGGCGATGTGATCGACATCCGCGTTGGTCAGCACAACGCTGCCGATTGGACTGTGCCGTTGGGCTCCAGAGTTGGGCCATAGGACCGGGTTGTCTGAGATCTGCTGACGAATGTCGGGCGAGCAGTTGAACACGCACCAGTTCGAACCATCTGCAGTGACGGCGATTGATGACTGCGTCCGGGGCGCAACCGATCCGGTTCCTTTACGCGCTTCAGCACAGACACGGCAATTGCAATTCCATTGCGGTACGCCACCACCGGCGCCGGCGCCCAATACGACGATCTGCAGCATTTAAATCATTCCTCCAATGCCGCCCGGTCATTCCCAGACATCTGGCCGGACGACAAAAGTAGTAGTCCTGTAGCACCAGTTCTGCCACAGCCTGCTGTATAATAGGAAGTGCAGAAAAGCGTCTGGTGACGTGAGTTGAGTGAGGAATGGGAGGAAAAGAGTATGTCATTGAAAAGTTTGCTGTCCGCGTCGGTCGCCCTGGCAGCATTGGCCATCACCGGACCAGCCAGTGCCGACAATCTGGAAAAGCTCGGCAAATTCCAGACCACTGGTGTGACCGATTTCCAGTTTATTGAACAGACCGGTGCCAACGCCGATGCCATACGCAAGAATCTTGCAAACATCAAGCTGCCGGCCGGCTTCAAGATCGGCCTTTATGCCGTTGTGCCCGATGCACGTCACATGGCCGTCGGCCCGCAAGGCATTGTCACTTTTGTCGGCACCCGCAAGACAAAGGTATGGTCGGTCACTGACCGGAACAAGAATCGCGTGGCTGACGAGGTAAAGGATTTCGCCCCGTCAATTGACTTCGCCATCCCCAATGGACCCTGCTTCTCAAAAGATGGCTTTCTATACATCGCCGAGCAGAACCGCGTTCTGGTCTTTCCGGCAGCCGAATTCTTCTATGAGAGCCCTGACGTAGCGGCCTTCAATGTACTCAAACAGGGCGATCTGATCCCTGCCGACGAGGAAAGCTACAACCATACTGCCCGGGTGTGCCGCATCGGTCCGGACAAGAAACTCTATATCTCGCTCGGCCAGCCCTTCAACGTGGCGCCGCAGGAAAAGCTCCAGAAGTACCGCGACACCGGCATTGGCGGCATAATCCGCGTGAACACGGATGGTTCAGGCCGGGAAGTCTACACCTATGGCGTACGCAATTCCGTTGGCATGGATTTCAATCCAAACAATGGCGAGCTGTGGTTCACAGACAATCAGGTTGACGGCATGGGTGACGACATCCCGCCCGGCGAACTCAACCGTCAGACCGAGGCCGGCCAGCATTTCGGTCACCCCTGGTATGGCGGCGGGACGACGCGGACCAACGAGTACAAGGACGATGCGCCGCCCGATGGAATCGTTCATCCGGCCGTCGAAATGATTGCCCACGCGGCTGATCTGGGAATGCACTTCTACACCGGCAAGATGTTCCCGTCGAAATATGTCGGCGGCATTTTTTCGGCCCAGCATGGTTCCTGGAACCGCACCACCCCGGTCGGTGCACGTGTCATGTTCACCAGCGTCAATGAAGATGGCAGCGTTGGTGAGACCACACCATTCGCCGAAGGCTGGATCGACGAAAACGAGGAGTATCTCGGTCGCCCGGTAGACGTCGCCCAGCTGCGCGATGGATCTTTGCTTGTTTCGGATGACCTTGCCGGTGCGATCTACCGGATCTGGTACGAGAAGTAGAGTTGCGTGAAAACAGTTGCATGCACTGATATGACTCCCTCATCTCACGCAGCATGCACGCAGCGCCGGCGCAAATGTGCAAGCAGACGCACATCTGCGCTGGCTGCTGCCCTCATCATCGCATTGCCATTAACCGGCCCGCAAGCGGGTGCGGCGGACATTAAGGCGGGCAAGAAAAAAGCCGGAATGTGCAATGTCTGCCATGGCAAGAACGGCATTGCGACCAATCCTGAAGCCCCGAACCTGGCCGGCGAAAGCGCCATCTATATTGAAAAACAACTCATTGCCTTTCGCAAGGGCGAGCGCCGGCACCGTCAGATGACGATCATCGCTGAGAAGCTCAAGGACGATGAGATCAAAAACCTGGCGGCGTGGTATGCCGCCATGAAGGTGACGGTGGAGTTGCCGTCGCTCGACAATTGATGTTTCATCCGGTTGTCGATCACCCAGGATCTGTGTTTGCCTCGAAGATGTCAAACCATAAGCTCGCCGTTGGATTTTCGACCTGTGCTTTGCTGGGGATGGTGGCGTCTGGCCATGCCGGAAACGTTCCGATTCAATTTTCTGGCAAACCGGTCTGCGCGGAGATCAAGCAGCGCTATCAGCACCGTGGCGGCCAGCACAATTCGCGCCAACTCAATTTCATGCTGTTCGATGCAAGCGCCCGCAACTGCATCGATCTCATGACCAGAGTTATTGATGATGGTGCCAGCATTGCAGCACGTGACCGCTTCGGCAATACTGCGTTGTTGATCGCTGCGCGCTCCGGCCATGTTGATGCCGTCAAGTTCCTGCTCGACAAAGGTGCCGACGTCATGCGGCGCAACCTGGCAGGAAGTTCGGCCCTGCTGCGTGCCGTCACTGCCAACCGCCGCAAGGTGGCGAGAGTTCTTTTGAAGGCGGGCGCAGATCCAAACGCCGCAAATATCAAGCAGATCACCCCGCTTGTGGCGGCCAGCTACAACGGCAACCGCCGGCTGGTGAAAATCTTGCTCAAAGCCGGTGCGGACCCGCAACGCGTCGATTCCTCGGGAAAGGGGCCAGCCGTGTATGCGGCCGGCAAGGGATATGTCGACATACTCAAGTTGCTGCTCGATAAAGGCGCCGATCCTAACCGCGTCTACGGCAATGGCCTGACGATGCTCATGTGGGCAGCGGGCCACAGCAATGATGTCCCGGTTGGCGAAGGTGTGGCAGCCGTAAAGCTGTTGCTTGACCGCGGTGCCAAACTCGACTTGGCGGACAATCGAGGTCGCACAGCATTGATGATCGCAGCTGGTCGCAATCACCCGGAAATCACCAAAGTGTTGCTCGACGCCGGTGCCGATCCGAAATTGAAAGATAAGAAGGGCAAATCAGCCGCGCAGCTGTCGGCCGGCGAAGGTGTCACCGCTGTCCTGGAAAACTGACCCTAGAGCGTGTCTTTCTCAAACGGTTCCATATGAGAAAGAAACGCTCTAGAGCCCGGCCAGATATTTCGCCATATTCTCGATATCCTCATCGGAATAGCTGACCATGAGCGATGACTTTGCCGGCGAATTGCGCCGCACTTTGGTTTTGAATTCGAGCATTGTTCGCGTGAGATAGGGCACAGTTTGACCGTTTAGGCGGGGCACGCGACTATTGCCTTCATAGCCGCCCAGATGACACTGCGGGCATTGACCGGCACTGGCAGCGGTCTCGCCCTTTGCCGCAGCTGTCGCTTCACTGCGATAACTCGTTTCCGGCCACTGCTTTTCAGAAAAATGTGTCGCCAGCGCCTTCATGTCGGCCTTGCTGAGATCCTCAACGATGCCCTGCATGACTTCATTGGCGCGCCGTCCGGCCTTATAGTCGCGCAGCTGAACATAGAGATAGTAGAAGTGTTGTCCCCAGATAATCGGCACTTCAGGTTGCGGTGGCAGTCCGGCTTCGCCATGGCACGAGGTGCAAAGTTCGATCTTGTCCTGTGGGACCTCATCGGCGCCTGCAGGGATCAAACTGGCAAAACCAGCAGTTGTCGCGAGGCTCATAGCGATAACAAATCTACGGGGGTTCTCCAGCATGGTGACTTCTGTCTCTATAAACAGTGCGGGACTGACGCAATATCAGTCCCGCATGCAAAACATAATCTGTAGTGAGCTCAGTCGGCGAGCGTGAACGCGATGATGTTATTGCCGCGTTTGTAGTTGAGCTGCGTGTTGCCACCAGCGGCTACCACAATGTACTGCTTGCCGTCGACGGTGTAGGACGAGGGAGGGGCGTTCACACCGGCGCCTGCTTGGAATCGCCACAATTCCGATCCGGTTTCTGAATCATATGCCTTGAACTGACCATTGCCTTCACCGGTGAACACCAGGCCACCGGCGGTGGCCAGAATGCCGCCGATCATCGGTTGTTCGGTTTTTACCTTCCAGCGAATCTTACCTGTGTGGTAGTCGACCGCGGTCACGTTGCCCCATTGCTGTTCGCCTGGGATCACCTTGAATGCGCCGCCGAGCCACAGCTTGCCTTCCGGATAGGGTGTGCTTTCGACGTGATAGGTCATCGGCTGATGCAAGTTGATTGCATAGGTCAGCCCGAGACTGGCATCAATCGCCATCGGCGACCATTCAACGCCGCCATTGGCACCTGGCAACATGCGCGCACCTTCCTTGGTCGGCAGCACCCACATGTTCTCTTGCGGTACCATGGCTTCGGAATACCGTATCAGGCTGCAATCATCGGCCTTGTGAACATACACATGGCCGGTCTTGCCGGCGTGCAGTACGCCGTCGACCGTGTTGCCGTCATTGTCCTTCACTTTGGTCAGGATCGGCGGACTGACCGCATCCAGATCCCAGACATCGTGTGCGATGTACTGGAAGTGACAGATATATTTGCCGGTCTCCAGGTCGACCGATATCAGCGAATTCGTGTACAGGTTGTCGCCCGGCCTTAGCGAGCCGTCGAGATCCGGCGACGGGTTGCCAGCGACAAAGTAGATCCGGTTCTTGTCCAGATCGACCGCCGGGTTCTGCCAGACGCCACCGCCGAGTGTCTTGTAGGGATCGCCCAGTTTGGCTAGTGCAGCCTTCTCAGCCTCAATGTCGCGCAGCATGTCGCGCCCGGTCGCATCATGGGTGGCCCAGACACCGACGGAATTTTCGGCTGTGGAGTGGAACGTCCAGAGCAGATCGCCCGACTTCCAATCGAACGCCTTGACGAACCCGCGCACACCATATTCACCGCCATTGGTCCCGATCAGCACTTTGCCATTCACGACAGACGGCGCCATGGTCTCGCTATAGCCGAGCTCGGGATTGGCAATTTGCTTTTCCCAGAGAAGCTTGCCGGTCTTTGTATCCAGCGCTAGGAGCTTGGCATCCAGTGTGCCCATGAAGATCCGGTCGCCATAGATCGCAACGCCACGATTGTTCGGACCGCAGCAATAGGTCGTGATCGGACCCATCTTGTGTTTGAAGTGCCAGATTTGCTTACCCGTCTTGGCGTCAAGCGCGTAGACATGGTTGAACGCCGTTGTGACATACATCACGCCATTGACTACGATCGGTGTCGTTTCCATCGTTTCAACGACTTCGGTCTGAAAGATCCATGCCGGACGCAACTTGTTCACGTTCGACGTGTTGATCTGGCGCGCAGGATAATAGCGTGTCTGCGCGTAATTGCCGTTCGTATGGAGGAAGTTGTTGCCGTCACCGCCAGCGCGGGTGAGCATGTCTTGCGTGACCAGACTCATGTCGCCATAGGTCGTGCCACCAGACACTTCTTCGGCAACAGCAGACCCCGTAAAGCTGAGTAAGGCTGCAAATGCGACGGACGTCGCTAACCCTGTCACTGATTTCTTGCGCATGGTCTTTCCTCCTCATGTCGTGCTTTTCTAGTTGCCATCACAGTACCACCTAAAGGCTCGCCAGTGTAGTAGCCAGCTAATACAACTGCCGAGCCAGGAGACGATGATAAAGGGCTTGACATTAGCTTAAGACTGCTTTCGCCTTGGGTTATGTTTCGACGAGTTGAGAGAAGAGACTGGACGATGTCGCTTGAGTTACCTCGCGGTCAATGTGTTCTGTTAGCGCTGTGTCTGTCGATTTTACTTTTACAAAACAACACGTTACTGGCCAAGAATACCGGTCTGATATTCATCAGCAACGAAAAGAGCAGCGATATCACTATCCTCGATCTAAAGGGCGAATTCGTCCGCTCGATCCCGACCTGTGCCCGCCCAAGAGGTATGCATTTCTCGAAAGACCGCTTGCAGTTCTATGTCGGTTGCGCCGATGACTCGACCATTGCTGTCTATGAGACGTCCACCCAGAAGATCGTCAAGCGCATCAGAAATGTAGAGGAGCCGGAGACGTTCGATCTGCATCCCGACGGTGTTCATCTTTACGTCTCGAACGAAGAAGATGCGGCGGCCAGCGTCCTCAATATCAACACCGGTGAACTGGTCGCGGAATATGACACAGGCGAAGAGCCTGAAGGTGTGCTCTTCACCCGTGATGGTAAGCTGGTGTTCGTTGCCTCAGAGGCGGCAAACCTGGTCCACGTGATCGATACGGTCAAAGGCGCGGTCATCAAGGACATTCTGGTCGACACCAGACCGCGGCGGTTTGCACTGACGCCGGACGAAAAGGAACTCTGGGTCTCTGCCGAATTGGCCGGTGTCGTCAACATAATCGACGTCGAAACGCTTAAGCTGGTTGGAGACATAGCATTCCTGCCGACCGGCATGCGAAAGGAGGAGGTAACCCCGGTCGATGTGTTGATCACCAGGGACGGGACACGCGGTTACGTTGCTCTCGGCCGGGCCAATCATGTTGCAGTGGTAGACGTCAAAAGCCGCAAAGTGATCAAGTACGTGCTGGTCGGCAAGCGCTCCTGGGGCCTGGCGCTCAATAAGGATGAGAGCAAGCTCTACATCGCCAATGGACTGTCGGACGATATCTCGATTCTAGACACGGCATCGCTAACGGTTAAAAAGTCAGTTCCGGTCGGAACCGTGCCTTATGGAATCCTCATCGATGATCATTAGGTTGTTGGCCTGGGTTGCAGCGGTAACCTTGAGCCTGACCGTGCAAGTGGCAGCACAGCAAGCCCAATTGGCCATCACCTATGTATCACGCGAGGGCGATCAGGCCTACATTCACAAACGCCGCTATACCGGGCTGCGACTGCGCAATCGCTATCCAGTCTTGGGTGCGGCTAAAGTGGCGATGAAAGAAAGCCGTATTGTCGGTCGAGCCATTGGTGTTAAGTTCAAGCTGATTGAACTGCAATTGAAAGAGGCGGTCACCGCCGTTGATGCCGTAAGAAAACACATCGACTCATCAAACAGTCGGGTATTGATCCTCGATCTGCCGCTTGCCGACTTTTTGGCAGTTTCCGGCCAGCTGACCGGCGAAAGTGTAATCATGTTCAATCCTCGGCACCACGCCAACCGACTACGCCGCCAGGATTGTCAATCGAGCCTGCTCCATACTATTCCCAGCCAAGCAATGCTGAGTGACAGCATGGCGCAGTTCCTGCGCAAGCGGAACTGGACTCGGGTTCTCATGCTAGTTGGTGAACATGATCAGGACAGGCTTACTGCGAACGCATTCGAAGCCTCAGCGAAAAAATTTGGCCTGACAATTGCTTATCGCCGTTCCTTCACCTTACGCAATGATCCGCGGCAGCGCGACCTGAACAACATCGCTCTGCTTACCGGAGGCAACTACGATGCTGTCTTCATCAGCGACGAAGTCGGCGATTTCGGCCGGTACGTGCCGTATCAGACAACATTGCCGCGGCCGGTTGTCGGCGCTCACGGTCTGCAAGCCAGCGCCTGGCACTGGACTTGGGAGCGCCACGGCGCGCCGCAGCTCAATCAACGATTTGCCCGAAAGGCGAAGCGATACATGTCAGAGACCGACTGGGCCGGCTGGGCAGCCGTCAGGTCGGTTGTCGAGGCCGTCACGCGGACCAAACGAACAGATATTGGGTCTATCGCCGGATTTTTGCGCAGTGATCAGTTCGTTCTGGATGGCTACAAGGGTAATCCCAGCAACTTTCGCGCCTGGACGAATCAGTTACGCCAACCGATACTGCTGCATACCCATGACGCCGTCATCGCACGCGCACCTATTGACGGTTTTCTGCACAAGTCCAGCACGCTGGATACTCTCGGAGATGATGCCAAAGACAGTACATGCCGATTTGCCAATAAGTGATCAACAAACATGAAACGCTCTAAGGCCAATTGGGTTACTATCGATAGTCTTAGGCGCAAGGCGAGAGAAAGTCCGTTGCTAGGCTGACCATGGCCCGGTTTCCACACCGTGATTGAATTCGGCTTGTCAGGAGCTTGAGGGCGGCAAGGCCGCGCAGATAGTTGTTGCCGCCGCTCTTGACATTGATTGCCGCAACGTTGTTGCGCCGCTTCGGACCGGCTACAGCCGTTTGCAGAGATTTGATTGCAGGTCTTAGCAGATAAAGGCCACCGGCGATCTTGACGAATACCGGCGCCCCGGCAAGTTTGCGCCAGGATTGTGCCGACAATCCCGAGGCCGTCATCAGCGCCCAGGACAGCGACCCAGTCGAAATGCCAAGCGCCAAAGCAATACCAGCGCGGCGGCCACCCGTGAGTGTGGCGAATTTGTAGCTGTACCTCGCCCTGGTTGTCGCAAACAACCTACATACTATTCAGCAGTCGCAGCAATTGTTTGGTACCTGGACCGAGCAATTGCTCCAGCTCTTTGGCGCTCTCAATTGGCTTGCAGGACGGGCGCTGATACTGGTCCTCGAACCAGTCGATCTGCATTGGCTCATGGCTCTTGCATGCCTCACTGCGCATTTCTAGAGATCCTGTCGAACATTGCACTAAAAACACCACAATACTAACCGACAGACTCTAATG
>JAEKFU010000054.1 GCA_016522385.1 Pseudomonadota bacterium | reverse complement strand
CCTGTTCCCACATCAGGTCTTCCAGAAACGTGACCTGACTCTCATTGATGAACAGCATTAGTTCTCCGGCTTCGGTAAAGTCGGTTTGCGCGGCAAGAAACGACAGTGTCTTGAACCGTTCATCATCGTCGCGCGCCATGGCCGCCGCTGCTATCGCCAGCAGCGTCCCGCCAAGGCAATAACCGACCCCATGAATGCGGTTGTTGCCGGTGGCCGTCTCAATGATCTCGAGAGCGCTCATGATGCCCAGGACGCGATAGTCGTCCATGCCGAGGTCGCGGTCGTCGGGATCGGGGTTCTTCCATGACACCATGAAGACCGAGAAGCCCTGTTCGGTCAGGTACTTGACGAGTGAATTCTCTGGCGACAGGTCGAGGATGTAGAATTTCATAATCCACGCTGGAACGATTAGGATCGGTTCGGGATGTACCTTGTCGGTCGCCGGCTCATACTGGATCAGTTCAATCAATCTGTTTTGGTAGATCACCTCGCCGGGAGTGACGGCGAGATTGTTGCCGATTTCAAACTCTTCAGTCCCGATGGGCTTCTTGCCACTGATTAGACGATCCCAATCTTCCCAGAAATATTCGAACCCACGCACCAGGTTTTGACCATGTTCCTCAAGGGTCTTCGCGATGACTTCCGGGTTAGTGAAGAGGTAGTTGGAAGGCGAGAACACATCCAGCATCTGCCGTGCGGCAAATTCCATGACTTGTTCATGTTGCTTCGTCACGCCGCGCACGCCAGTTGTGGCATTGTGCCACCATTGCTGGTTCAGCAGGAAAGTCTGATACATCAGATTATAAGGCCATTTTTGCCAGGCTTCACCACGGAAACGTCTATCTTGCGGCAACGGTTCGATGCATGGTGAAGCACCATTTTGTTCAGCAATGCTGTGGCCAACATAGTTGGCCAGGCGCAGGGCCTTCTTGGCGGCCTTTTCCACCAGCTGTGCCTGTTTGCCGGGAGCCGTGGCAAGATGCACGGCCCAGTCTGCGCATGCGGCCGCCAGTGCGCTCGGCGAAAGACCTGCCGTCAGGCGAGCAGCTGCCGCATGCACCGACTTGTCGACAATCTCCTGCAACGCCGTGGAAGCATATGAATCTCTTTCCAGCACGTGCGGAACGACTCTGGTGCGCGGTTTGACGGCCAGTGGCTTTGTGTTTGGCTGCCGTTTGGAGGATTTTCGCGACTCATTTGCTCCAGGTACACTTGCGCGGGTCCGTGCCAACTGCTGTGAGGCTCGAGGTTGCATGATGAATTCCTCTCAAGTGATACGAGAAATTTCGGTCGCTGTCTGAACGACCCAAATTCAATTCCATGACCTTTGGCAGGGCCGTCGTCAGCAAGCATGGCGGTCGAAGAAGTTCACCTTTTCGAGCCAGTCTTATCGACGGTTTTGATCAACATCATCTAACCTGTCCAACAGTGTACTCCGAATAGGTCAAACCCCAGAAAATCCCAAATGCTGCGTTCCAGGTTCTACAAGCCATGGGCGAAAACGTGCCGGCGATAGGCCAGCACAGGTATTCCGATAGTGACAATTACTGAAGACGTTGCACCCAGCAGCGGCAGGGGAAACGCTTGCCATAACTCAAGGCAACGCCGGCTCTCAAAACCCGCTCAATAAACGCCTTGAACGGCGCCGGCATCGTAGTGCCCATCCGCACAGGATAGATCACGACAAAATGGTCTGCGGAAACGCATGTAGCCTCAGCGTCTTCGACGGTGCCGGGTGTGCCTTCAGTTTCTTTCTACCAATCCTCCTGTGTCTGCAGGAACGGGAATTTCAATTGCGCAACATCAACTATAACAACCTAATGACGAGCCAACTTTCTGCCGGCGCCATCGGCATTTGCTAGCGCGTGACATCGACGATTTCTCCAAGGATCCAATCGCCCGAGTTCACGACAATCTTTCGTATCATGCGATCTATATGGCAGCGGGATCCCACATGTTGCCTTGACGCAGATCAACAGCACGGACCTGTTTGCCGGTCTATGGTCTATGGGGCGAGTGCGTCCTGCCAGCCGGCAATCAACAAACTGAGAACTGATATGGAACTTGAGCACAGCCACGATTCCGATGCCATTACCCGGCGTCTGGCGGAAGAGAACAAGCCGAACTATATCCGCGACTGGGTCTATGGCGGCATTGACGGCGCAGTGACCACTTTTGCCATTGTCGCCGGCGTCGTTGGCGCCCAGTTGTCGTCAGGCATTATCGTGATCCTCGGACTTGCAAATCTGCTCGCCGACGGTTTTTCCATGGCGGCTAGCAACTACTCCGGTACCAAGACCGAGATCGACGATCGGGCGCGGCTGCGAGAAGTTGAAAAAAAACACATTTTGCACGCACCAGAGGGCGAGCGTGAAGAATTGCGTCAGATTCTTGAGGCCAAGGGTCTGCATGGCAATGCTCTCAAAGAGGCGGTCGACACGATCACCGATAATCATGATGTGTGGATCGACACCATGCTGAGTGAGGAATATGGTCTTGCCTCAACGTTGCGCTCGCCATGGCGCTCGGGGCTGGCGACATTTGCTTCCTTTTGCATCTGCGGCGCCGTGCCGCTGACACCGTTTGTACTGCCTGTCAGCAATGCGTTGTACTGGGCGACCGGGCTCACGGGTGTCGTGTTCTTTTTGATCGGGGCGGTAAAGGCGCGCTGGGCTCTGGCGCCCTGGTGGCGCTCAGGCCTGGAGACTTTTTTGGTTGGCATGTTGGCGGCAAGTGCTGCCTATGTCGTCGGTTATCTCCTGCGTGGTTTGGCCTGACCGGTCATGGGAGTCTGCTGAAACGGAATTCAACTTCCTTTTTGCTGCAACTCTTCGATTGTGGTCTTTTGATCGTTGATTATCCGCTTAACCAGATCTCCGATCGAAACCATTCCAACCAGCTGACCATCGTCCACAACAGGCAGATGACGAATTCGTTGGTCGGTCATAATTTGCAGGCAGTCAATGATCGATTGCTCTGACGTGGCACAGATGACATTGGCGGTCATGATATCTCGAACGGGAGTTTCGGGTGATGTCTTGCCCTTCAAGATGACATTCCGCGTATAGTCCCGCTCGGTGATGATGCCGACAATCTTGTCCCCGTCCATGACCAGCAATCCCCCAACATCTTTGCTCGACATTTCCGTGACAGCGTTAAAGACGGAGTCATCTGGGTCGATCGCCCAAACATCACTTCCCTTCTCCTCAAGCAGTTGGCGAATAGTTGTCATTGCGCTACTCGAATTTGATAGTCTCCGGACATCTTGACTGTCTCTTGGTCAGCTGATTCATCCATTTCGATAGCCCTGCCAGCTTTTGTCTAACGTCGCCAAACGGACAAGAGACCACTCTACAGGCCCAGGTCTGCATCGGCCAGGGTGGCCCGGCGTTGGCGCTCATCGAGAACCAGCACCATGCGCGCCAGCGTGGTCTCATCCATATTGGACCAACCTGCCGAAACGTGCCCATCCTTCCATAGGATGCTTATTGCCACCGCATGAATCTCGTCTGCGCGATCCAGCCCGCTTTGAAAAATCTCCACAGGCTCTACGCCATGAAGTGTCACGATATCAGCCATCAAGCACATTCCTTTCGGTTCAATTCAGGAGAGAAATCTGACACTCTCGCCATCCCGGCGCTCTCGAACACCCATGCTAGTATTTCTACTCGAATGCAAAAAATGGCCTGATACTGACGCGTGTCCTTTGAGCTAAATCAATTGGGATCGAAAATCGTCTATCCAGCCGAGCTATTGACGTCCCACAACGAAAACACTGCCAGTGACTGTCACACCGATGGCTGATCAGCTCCACTGTCTTCCGCGTTGCCGACATCTCGACCCCAATATCAGCCTTCACCATGGAGTCATCAGCTCTGAGGTTGTCAAAGGGGCTGACCGTCGATGACTGTCGACCTTGATGGTCCGATATGCCCTTCTATTGATCATTCCATTCAACATATCGGGTGTTCGACGTGTAGAGTGCTTTATGT
>JAEKFU010000442.1 GCA_016522385.1 Pseudomonadota bacterium | reverse complement strand
TCACCATGCTTTGCTCTGCCATGTCGCCGGGCATGATCCAGATTTCATCGTTGAGTTCTTCCTGGGTTCGGTAAAAGCCGAGATCGACCAGATTGCCGTAGTAGAGAAGGTCAAAACCGGCCTGTTTGAGGAAGCGGGCAATTCCGTCGCGCCAGTCGGGCCAATAGTAGACCGAATTGAGGGCAATCTTTTCTGCACCGATCTCCCGGAGGCCCTCGATAAGGCAGTATCCGGCCATGTGAAACGGCGTTTCATAGGTATCGCTGATCCGCTTGCAGATCTCCTGGATGTCGTCCGGTGTGGTACCTGAAGCATGCACCCAGTTTGTGCCGACCTGGCCACAGACATCTGCGCCGTTATTGGCCATGCATTCGACGAATTCTTCAAGCAGGTGGAAATTGTCCCGACGCTGGCTCAATTGGTGCTCATAACAGCGCAGATGCAGCATGCGGCCATGCACCCCGACGGTCTCAGGCGCGATACGCAGGAAATCGGTTGGGGCGGCATCGAAGTCATGCGGCGGACAGGTAAATCCAACCTGATGGGGGAACAGCTTGTTCTTTGGTTGAGCCCATCTTTTGGGTTTTACATAGTCGCTCATGTTGCGGCTCCCCTCAAACGCTGTATTCAGTCAACCATCCACGCCCTCGCGCATCCATTGTTGCAAGGCACGGATCGAGTGCTCGGAATTGACGCCGCAATCGGGGTCGAGCACCAGCGGGCCGGGCCTGTAGCCGCGACTGCCTAGGCCGCGCTGCACGGATTCAACCAGGTGGACATCTTCTTCGACTGTTGTCTGGCGGTCCTGAATGGCGAGCTTGCGGATAACGTCTGATTCAGCGCCGCCGACCGTGTACCAGCCACGCCACAAAACCACTTCATCGACGCTGAGACCACGCCAGTGATAGGTGTTGAGCACATTGCCCGGATACACCTGGAAGGAAAAGGTCGGCCACAGATACCAGGACGAGTAGTCGCCGGCGTGAGCGTTGGCGTCCAAATCGATCGGATAGCTCATTTGGTCAAGGTTCTGGCACTCGGTGGTGTGGCGCAAGCAGTAGCCTTGCGGTTGGATGTCATAGGTCTCCGGCCTGACGACACCGGTGGCGAAGGTCGGGTGATTGATTGCACAGTGATAGCATTCGCAATAGTTCTCGACCGAGACCTTCCAGTTGCACCGTTCGGTCACCTCGACCCACTCGAGCGGCTTCAGTTCATCGATCTGCGGCACAAAGGCACGGAGCTGTTCCTCGACGTCGGGAAACCACTCGGCCATGGGCTGAGCGGCCGGATCGAGATTGGCAAAAATGAAGCCGCAAAACACCTCGATTCTTATTTCGGTGAGGCAGATGTCGCTACGCTCGAAACCCGGTACCGCCTTGATGTTGGGCCCGCTGCGCAATTCGCCGGAGAGCTCATAGGTCCAGGCGTGATAGGGGCAGACAACGACTCTGCAATTGCCGGTTCCCTTGACCAGTTCATGGGCACGGTGCTGGCAAACATTGTAGAAGGCCTTTATTTCGCCGTCGCGGCCGCGAATGGCGAACAGATTCTGGTCGGCAATCTGGAAGGCGAAATAGTCACCCACGTTTTCAAGAAGAGAAACATGACCGGCGAACTGCCAGGTCCGCGATAGAACACCCGACACCTCCCGATCAAATATTGCCGGGTCGGTGTAATAGCGAGCTTCCAGAGTCCGGGTTGGCGTTAGCGGTTTGTTCATCGACCCTTTTCCTCTTCACTCCAGTAGATACCGAAGTCATGGCGGCGCTGATGGAAGCGCTCGACATTGGCGATCACTTCATCATTTGCATCAGCAATGACAAATGCCATGAGCGACTCCAAAAACGCCGAAAGCGCTACAGTTGATGTGAAAAATTGCGGCGTGTCCACGGGGACGACGAATGAGTGCTTGGCGCGGGCAAGGATCGGCGATGCCAAACTGTCGGAAATGGCGATGACCGTAACACCGTCCGACAGTGCCATCTCGACCGCCTCGACAACCTCACGGCGGTAGGGCTTGAAGGTCATGGCAACCAGCACATCGCCCTTTCGGGCACGCACCAGGGCATCGACGGGAAGTGAGCCGTCGCGAGGAATCGCGGTGACGGTGTCGACCGCCATGCCGGCGAGATAGGCAAAGTTGCGGGCAAGCGGGTTGGCGATGCCGACGCCGAGCACATAGGTTGCCCGCGCCTCAACGATCTCATCGGCGGCAGCCTTTATGGCCTTGGCATCGGTGCCTGAGAACAGGCCTTCAATGTTGGCGATCGAGGCAGCAGCGATCTCGGCATAAAGACCGGACAGTTTGCCGCCCCTTGAGAGCGACTGCAGCCAGCGGGCGCGGTCCGGGAAGCTGTCACGTCCCTGACGGATCTGCTCGCGGAACGGCCGACGGAATTCCTCAAAACCATCGAAACCGACGGTGCGGGCCATGCGGACCAGCGTATTGGGTTTGACTCGCGCCGCATCGGCAATCTGGCGGATCGAACTAACGCCGATTTCATTCGGATTATCGAGCACATAGGCAGCAGCCTTGCGCAGCTGCGGGGTGAGACCGTGCAACTCGCCAGCGAGTCGTTCCAGGACATCGGCCGGAGCGGGACTCTCGGATGATGGTACAATCATATCATTCATGGTTGACTATTGTACATTTGTGCGATAGCCCTGTCCACGACAATCGGCGTCAATGGAGTCAAAAATTATGCTTCCTGAGCATGCCCGCGTGGTGATCGTCGGTGGCGGGATCATGGGCTGTGGTCTGGCCTATCATTTGGCGCATGAGGGCTGGAGCGACATCGTTCTGGTCGAGAAGGCCGAGCTGACGTCGGGCTCTACCTGGCATGCGGCCGGTCAGATCACCCATTCGACGTCAAGCTTCGCGCTTGGCAAATGTGTCGGCTACAACATCGATCTCTATTCACGGGTGTTGGAAGAAGAGACCGGGCAATCGGTGACCTGGCATGGCTGCGGTTCGTTCCGGCTGGCCTATACGCAAGACGAACTCGACTGGCTGAAACACACGATTAGTGTCGGCAAGGCACTGGGCTTTCCCATGGAGATCGTGACCCCGGAACGCATTCGTGAACTGCATTCGTTCTACAATCTCGACGGTGTGCAGGCGGCGCTGCACACACCGGATGACGGGCATGTCGACCCGGCGGGAGCGGCCTTCGGCCTGGCACAAGGCGCCCGCCAGCTCGGCGCCAAGATCGTGCGCCGCTGCCGGGTGCGCGATATCAAACATGAGCCGAGCGCCGAATGGCGGGTGGTCACCGATGAAGGCGAGATCGTGTGTGAGCACGTCGTCAATGCCGGCGGCACCTATGCCAAGCAGGTCGGCGCCTGGTCCGGTCTGAACATTCCGGCGACCTCGATGACGCACCACTATCTCATTACCGATTCGGTGCCGGAATTCATGGAGCTAGAACGCGAGCTGCCGGTAGTGCGCGACGACAGGCTGGTGTCGGGCTATATCCGCATGGAACAGAAATCCGGCCTGATCGGCATCTACGAGAAAGCCAACCCGAATGCCGTTTGGCTGGATGGCTGCCCATGGGAGGCCGAAAACGAATTGTTCGATCCCGACTATGACCGCATCATGCCGTGGCTGGAAAACGCCATGGACCGCATGCCGGTGCTCGCCGAAAGGGGTATCAAGCGCGAGGTGCATGGCGCGATATCGCATCCGCCCGACGGCAATCCGCTGATCGGTCCGGCGCCGGGTTTGCAGAACTACTGGCTCAATTGCGGCTGCCAGATCGGCATCGGCTGGGGGCCGGGCCTGACCCGTGAGCTGGCGCGCTGGATGGTGCATGGCAGCGCGGATATCTCGATGCGCGACTTCGACCCACGCCGCTATGGCGCGTTTGCCGATGACCGCTATCAGGTGACAAAGGCGAAGGAAGACTACCTGTTGCGCCATGAAGTGCCGTTTCCGCATTTCAACAGGCTGGAGGCGCGACCGGTCAAGCCGAGCGCGCTGTATGAGAAGCTGAAAGCCAAGGGAGCGGTGTTCGAAGAGGTATATGGCTGGGAACGGCCGCGTTGGTTTGCCCGAAACGGCATCGAACAGCGCGACTATTATTCCTTTCGACGCGCACCGTGGCACGAGATGGTGGCCGAAGAGGTTAAAGCGGTGCGCGAGCGGGCCGGCATCATGGATATCTCGGCGTTTGCCAAGGTTGAGGTGTCGGGCCGCGATGCGGCAGCGTTTGTCGACCGGCTGATCCCGAACCGGCTGCCATCGCAGCCGGGCCGCATTGCGCTTACCCATCTCACCAACGAGAACGGCCGCATCGAGGTTGAGGCAACGATTGTGCGGCTGGCCGAGGACCGGTTCTACTTCACGTGCGCTGCCTTCTTCGAGCAGCGGATGCTCGATCACCTGACTTTTCGCAGACGCGACGACGAGTCGGTGACAATCACCAACCGGGCGGATCAGTGGGGAGCTCTGGCGCTGAATGGCCCGAAGGCGCGCGATATTATCGGTGCCTGCACAACAGCTGCATTGGACAATGACGCCTTCCCGTGGCTTAGGGCGCAGGAAATCGACATCGCCGGCAAGTCCATGTGGGCTTTCCGAATGTCCTATGCCGGGGAACTGGGCTGGGAGTTTCACGGGGCCCGAGAGCGGCTGCCAGCGATATATGATGCACTATGGGCCGCCGGCGAGGCGTATGGTATTGCTGATTATGGCTCTTTCGCGATGAATGCCATGCGCATTGAAAAGATGTTCAAGGGCGCTGGTGAACTGACTAATGAGGTGACACTGCCGGAAGCCGACGTGATGCGGTTCGTCAAGTTGGACAAGCCGAATTTTGTCGGCAAGGCAGCGACGCAAGGCGCGATCGACCGGCCGTTGCGCTGGGTCTGCGCCTATCTGGAAATCGACGGTGACGGCGAATGCGACGGCCATGGCGGCGAGGCGGTGCTGGCGGACGGTGAACAGATCGGCCTGACAAGTTCCGTGGCGTATGGCCATGGCGTCAAGAAGCTCTTGGCCTTTGCCTATGTCAAACCGGAACATGCCAGACCAGGCAGCCGGCTAGAGGCGATGATCATGGGCGAGGCGTGTCCGGCGACAGTACTGGGCGAACCGGTCTATGATCCCGCCAACCAACTTCCGAGGAGTTGAGAAATGTCTGAAGCTGAGATGGCCAACATTCCTGCAGCGACGCAGGACGACTACTATGCGATCGCCGAAGCAACTCTGCCGGGCGCGGGCCTGGGCGGGTATTCGCTGCCGGAGGACACGCGCTTTATTATCCGGGAGGGCCATGGCGGGCGGCTCACCTCCATGGAGGGCCGGGAATATATCGACTATGTCTGCGGCGCCGGAGCGACGATCATCGGGCATGACCATCCGGCGGTGATCGAAGCGGTCCAGGAGCGTGCCGCAAAGGGGCTGCACTTCTTCGGAACGCTCAACGATGCAGCAGTGGAACTGGCCGATAGGCTGGTCAGCGTAATCCCCTGTGCTGAGCGCATAATCTTTACCACCACCGGTTCGGAAGCGACCTCCTACTGCATGCGCATCGCCCGGGCGGTTATGGGTAAGCCGAAGATCCTCAAATTCGAGGGCGCCTATCACGGCAATCACGACTATGCCTCGTTCTCGCAGTTCCCGACCCATGCGGCGAACTATCCGATGGCGACATCGGATATCGGCGGTGTGCCCGAGGCGTTGCAGGACACGATGATGGTGGCGCCCTATAACGATCTGGAGACGGTCGAAAGTATCCTTAGCGAACATGCAGGTGAGATCGCAGCGATCATCGCTGAGCCGGTCCAGCGGATCATCTTCCCCAGATCCGGTTTTTTGGAGGGCCTGCGCAGGCTCGCCGATAAATTCGGCGTGCTGTTGATTTTCGATGAGGTGGTGACCGGCTTCCGCCTCAGTATCGCCGGGGCGCAGGGCCATTTCGGCGTCACGCCGGATCTCGCCAGCTACGGCAAGATCGTCGGCGGCGGCGGCCCACTCGGTTGCGTGGGCGGCCGCGCCGACCTGATCGATGCGACCAACCCGAACCGCAAGGGCCGCACCGACTATGCTTATATCAACGGTACATTGCACGGCAACCCGATCGCCGCCGTTGCCGGTCTGGCGACGCTCAAGGTGCTCCAGGAGAAAGACTTCTATGACCATTTCCACGGCAAGGCCGACCGGTTCCGCAAAGCGTTCTGCGATGTGCTCGCACGCCATAGCCTCAATGCCATTGTCGCCGGTCAGGCCTCGTTCTGGCAGTTCCTGTTCACCGAGAATGAGCCGGCGAACCAGATGGACGTTCTGGCCTCCGACATGCAACGCTCTGCCACACTGGATGGCGAGCTGCTGCGCAACGGCGTCTATGTGTTGCCGAATGTGAGGCGGTTCTTCTCGGCCGCTCACACGGATGCGGATCTGGAGGTAAGCCTGGACGCGCTGAACGCAGCGTGCGGGACGATGGTGGCGTAGATGGCGGGACGACACGAGTTCGTCTGCTGGAGCGATAGGCTGCGACCACTGCATAAATGCGCGCATTAACAAGCTGTGACTATTGCGGTATTCAACGCGGGCTGGCGATTTGTAACGCGTCCGTCAGCAGCCAAGGGCGATTGAGTACCCCACGCGGCATCGCAGCCCAGTACGCGTTTCTCACCCGTGTACTGGGCTCGTCTTTGGTGTTGTCGTTGTTCACACAGGGGCGGATCAACCGTGCATGCAATGCAGGCTGATTTTTGACCAGACCCAGCTGCTCCACAGAAATTCAACCAACCAAGCGTTCTTACCCAGGCGAGACCCATGAAGGACTTCGCGGTCGATCGACACGCGCCAGCGGGCAACCCTGGCACAGCATTTCCACAAGTCGTGGCAATTGCATAAAAGCGCACATTAACACGCTTGGATTGTTGCGGTATTCAACGCGGGCTGGCGGTTTCGGAACTCTTCCGTCGGCAACAATGTGCGGCTGATCATTGCCCAAAAGGTTGTCGCACGCCACTGGAGCCCAGCACACAATCGCTGCCGTGTGCTGGGCTCTTTCTAACTCCGTAATCATTCGAACTGTCGCTATCATTCACAATTTAAGCGTGATCAACTGGTAAGGGTTATGGCCACTCACTCGCGACACTTGTGCATGCCTTATTGGCACCTTGTGATCTGTCTCGTTGCGCCTGATCACCGGTGCAACAAAGGAACGAATGATCTCGCGCTCACTGCGCGACCCTCTATGCATAATTGCGCTAATTCATGCGCTGGAAATATTACGCTAAGCAATGACAGCTGGCGGTTGGTCCCGACTCTGTCAGCACTAATGTGCGCATTGGCCTCTCCGTGACAAGCAATCGCACATGATCAGAGTCCAGCACATTCGGACCTTAATATGTGCTGGGCTCATTACTGCTACCGTTTTGGCACTTCGCTAGGACCCGACGATTGGCAACTACGCGTTCCCGACGGCTTACTGCGGTGTCAAACAAGAAGGGCGGGCCTTATGGTCGCCCTTTGATTTCGGTCTGGCCCCAATGAACAACCAATTGAGAGCTCACATCTAGAGCGTGTCGGTCGGTTAAACCGCCCAGCAAGCGACTTCTCCTGCAATTCTGAACGTCGAAACATCGCGGTTTTTTTCACAAATCATGATTGCGCGCGACGATCCACTGCATATTTGTGCACATAGACCCGGTGGGCAATTGGTGCTACTTGATCACGGTTTTGTGACACGCGGGTGATTTGGGGTATGCGGAACGGTTGGCAACTCGGCAGCGGTAGGAGTCGAAAATGCTGGTCACCCCGCAAAGGAAACTTGGTTACAACGACTTACGCTCACTAAGAAGATCCCTCGGACTCAAGCAATCCGCCCTAGCCGAAGCCATTGGCGTCGATCAGGCGACCGTGAGCCGTTGGGAAAACGGACACTATCCGATCGACCCGCAGGTGTTCTCCAAACTTCCGGTGAAGTTTGGGCTTGCTTGTGAGTCGCGCGAGCAACTGTTTTCGCTACAGAATGTTGCGATGGATGATAATTGGCCCTGCCTGATCCGGTATTACCGGGTGACCCGTGGCCTGACTATGGACCAATTGGCCGGTTTGTTGGCCGTCGACGCTTCGACCGTTTTCCGGTGGGAAGCGGGGATGTACCGACCCTGCCTCGGTCAACAGCGGAAATTAAGGGATTTGCTGTTGAAGCCGCTTGAATCCAGCGAACAATTTGCGCGGTTGCACGAGCGAATTCTGAACAGTCGCGCCAAGATGTCCCTGTTAATCGGGCAGCTCTTGATCTCCCGCTCGCTGCCGCTCAAGCTGCTGAATGATGCCCATGGCCACAATATCCCGGTCTTTACTAATACGGATGAGATGTATGAAGGAAAGCTATGTGCATGGATGGCTGCGCGATGGCAAGCCGGGTTCTTCAAGGGCGACGTCGTCAAAAGCATAGGCTATTACCAACTTGCCGAGAATGATGCACGGGTTATGGTGGCCTTGCCTTTACCGATCGAGGATGGCCGTGTCCTGACTGTCGGTTTTCATCGTTGCGTCGACCTGAAGTCATTGGCAAGAACTGACGGAGAATTCCGCATTTACCATTCTGATGAGATGATTGGCTAACGCGGTAGACCGATCAGCGACCGCGGTCTTTGCAAGCTCAGCGGGAGCCGATGTTGCTTGGGGGCGCATCGGCATTGCGAGCACGATGATGCCAACGTCCAAGAACAGCCTTTCAAAAAGAGTCCTTGCATCCCAGGTAGTCATCCACAGAAGCAAGGTTCTGCATGCGTCTCACAAACAGACGGACCCCGGACGCGTGCAACGATCACTGAGTTATTGACGGCCGTTCTCGTCGAGACCCAACCGTTTTCGGAGAGTTGGTTGCGCCCAATAATGAAACGCCCCCAATAAATGGGGGCGTTCTGGAGGTCTATTGCCGCAACGCTCAGGCCGCCTTAGAAGTGAAAGTTCGCGCCAAATGTCATAGAGTGAATGTTCTTGAATTTGGCGAAATCCCCCCGGTCAGCATCGCCCGCGCCCGGAAAAAGGCCTTGAGTCTTGTTGAAGAAGTAGTACAGATACTGAGCTCGCAAGCTGACGTTATCCCGGATCGCCACTTCGACCCCACCACCGACGGTTCCCGCGACATTGTCGAATTTCTCTTGGTCGGTGGGGGGTGTTACGTTCGGATCTGAGATCGTCAGCTCTGTATCGTGAATCGCAACTCCACCTGTCGCGTAGATCAGAAGACGATCCCACGTCCAGCCCAAGCGTCCGCGAAGACTACCCAAGAACTCGGTTTCGGCCCTTGTCGTTGCAGCCTGTCGGCGACCAAGGAAGTCTGTACCGGTGGCTGAGTCTTTGAGATTCGCTCTAGCTGCCTCAAGCTCCACGCCAAGTAACACGGCATCGATTTGCAAATTGTAGCCAATCTGCCCGCCAAATATACCTCCACCATCAGCGAGGGGGCGCAAGGGTGAGCCTCCGGTGGAGTCGAAATTGTCGTAGATGCCCTGCCATCTCGTTTTGCCAAAGCCGAGATGCCCGCCGATATAGAAGCCGGTCCAATCATGTACTTCTTCAGCCTCACGAACTTCGAGCGCAGCCGTATTTGCCGTGCCGGTCATGATCCAAACCAGCAAAGTCGCACTAGAAATAATTGACTTTCGTAGCTTATACATCCGACTGCTCCACGAAGTTAAGAGAATCCCACAACTCTTATTGGATTGCGCAGAATTCACAGCGTATCAATAGGCGCAAATATGCAGGCACTTATCGGGGACTCTTCCTACCCGCAGGGACAGCGCAGCCGCGCTTCCATTCACAGTAAAGCGCGGCACTGCGGTGGTCAGGGAAGCCATCTATCTCGGTGCTGCCGTGCTCGATCTTGCCGGGTCACCGCGCCTGTGGCCATTTCTGCCCGAGCGGACCGTGTAGATGTTGGCAGTCTGCTCCACGGGCTATGACGTTGAATAAGCTGGGTGGAGATCACCCGCAATTCGATCAACGCCTTCGCGCAGTGCACCGAGTGCATTGGCGAGGACCTCCCCCACCGTGCTGGTGGTGCAATGCTTGGGCCTAATTGCGCCACCAGCCAGTGGTTTGTTGCGACCGAATACGCGGGGGGTTTGGGCTACCGGTCGGTTGAAGAAAGAGGTCCGGAAATCCACCATCACGATCTCCGTTGCTGGCGAATCTCCCCTTAAGTCATACAGTATGCACCAATTGTCTATTTCGTCCATGTGCGCAAATA
>JAEKFU010000020.1 GCA_016522385.1 Pseudomonadota bacterium | reverse complement strand
GTATTAGACAAGACTTAAACCCCTGTAATTATTATGTTAATATTCAAGATTTGTGATCAGACTGAATGGGCCGACGCCATCATAGCGGGAGAATATCGCGGGTCATCGGACGACCGACATGACGGTTTCATTCACCTGTCGACCGCACAACAAGTGCAGGAAACAGCCGATAAACACTTTGCGGACCGCACTGACCTGATCCTGATCGCGTTCCACAGCGATGACTTTGCCGATACGTTGCGGTGGGAAGCTTCGCGGGGCGGCCAATTGTTTCCCCATGTCTACGGTATTCTTGCGGTTGCAAATGCCCGTTGGACCAAACCGCTGCCGCTCGGTCCGAGCGGACATGTGATTCCCAAGCTGGATGAAGCTTAGTGGCCGATTTCTACTCCATCGCCGGGCCTTTGTTGCGGTTTTTGGATGCTGAAACGGCACACAATATGACGATCGCGGCACTTAAAGGCGGTTTCAATCCGTTTACTGCACCCGCGGGAGAACCCAACCTTCCAGTCGAGCTGTTCGGCCTGACATTTCCCAATCCCGTCGGTATCGCAGCTGGGTTCGACAAGAATGCCGATGTGCCCGACGCCATGTTGGCCATGGGTTTCGGATTTGCTGAGGTCGGCACAGTCACACCCCTGCCGCAGGATGGAAATCCGCAACCGAGACTGTTCCGCCTCGAACAGGACCGGGCAGTGATCAACCGAATGGGCTTCAACAATGAAGGCCATGCGGCGGTCAAGGCCAAATTGGCAGCGCGCGCCGGCCGCGGCGGTATTGTCGGTGTAAATATTGGCGCCAACAAATCCAGCAACGACCGCATCGCCGACTATACAAAGGGTCTGGAAGTCTTGCATGAATTTGCCAGCTACATGACAATCAATGTGTCCTCGCCGAACACACCGGGCCTGCGCGGACTGCAATCGCGTGGAGAACTTGAAGACCTAATTGGCCGGCTGCACGAGACGCGCAGCCACCTGGCGAGCGAGGTGCCGCTGCTGCTGAAGATCGCGCCGGACCTTGGTGAAGATGAAATGGATGATATTGCTGCGGTCTGTCTCGATACTGGAGTTGATGGCTTGATTATCTCCAACACGACGATCTCGCGGCCTGCTCTGCGCTCAAAAGGTGCAGATGAGCAGGGCGGCCTGTCCGGGGATCCGCTTTATGAATTGTCGACCATTGTGCTGGCCAAGATTCATCAACGTACCGGCGGCCGGTTGCCCCTGGTTGGCGTCGGCGGCATCGCGTCTGGCGATAGCGCCTGGGAGAAAATTCGAGCCGGCGCCAGCTTGATCCAGCTCTATTCGTCGTTGATTTTTGAGGGTCCCGGGCTGATCATACGCATCCGCCGCAATCTGGCGAGGAAATTAGCGCAACACGGCTATGCATCTGTCACCGCAGCGGCAGGATGCGGCGCGCAGGATTGGGCCAAAAAGGACGTGGCATGACTATCAAGATCTATCATAACCCGCGATGTTCCAAATCCCGTGAGGCACTTAAACTGATCCGGTCGCAGGGTCTCGAGCCAGAGCTCGTCGAATATCTCAAGAATACCCCATCGATGGCCGAGATTTACGATCTACTTGCCAAGCTCGGAAAGTCGCCGCGCGATATCATGCGTAAGGGCGAGGCCATCTACACTGAGCTGGGCCTCAGCGATACGGCCATTTCAGATGAGGTACTGATCGAAGCAATGGTCGACAATCCCATCCTGATCGAACGACCGATTGTCGTGAACGGCGACAAAGCGGCACTCGGGCGGCCGCCGGAAGATGTGCTGAAAGTTCTATGAACCTTCGACAAGCGGGCACCCGGCATTCGGTGGGACCCGTCTTGATTAGTGAATGCACCGCCGTGCGGTGATGTCCTTCAGATTCGGGAATACGCGTCGGCACAAGCGCGCCGTCTGTGTCGTATAGTCGATCACCATGAAATCCGAGTCGTACAGCACTTTCAACGTCGCTCAAACTTTACCGGCAGAGTTTGCGCAATGGTTTGCAGAACGTGGCTGGCGTGCGCGGCCGCATCAGCTGGAAATGCTGCACACGGTACAGCGCGGAAATTCCGCATTGCTGGTTGCCCCGACGGGCGGAGGCAAAACGCTGGCCGGCTTTCTGCCAAGCCTGATCGACCTGTCGCAAAGCAGCGGCAAAGGTCTCAATACACTTTACATTTCTCCGCTGAAGGCGCTTGCGGTGGATATCGCGCGCAATCTTGAGACGCCAATTGCCGAGATCGGACTCGACATAAATGTGGAAACACGCACCGGCGATACACCGGCCAACCGACGACGGCGGCAGCTTTCAACACCGCCCGACATCTTGATCACCACGCCGGAACAGATTGCTCTGATGACCGCCTATGGGGACATGGAGCGGTTCTTCGCCGAGCTGAAGCACATCATCATCGATGAATTGCATGCGCTAGTCGCCAACAAACGCGGGGTGTTGCTGTCGCTGGGGCTGGCCCGCCTGAACCGGATGGCGCCGAATGTCCGGCGCATCGGCCTGTCGGCGACGGTGGCCGATCCGAATGTTCTTGGGCATTGGCTCATGCCGCAAAAGCCAGGAGAACAAAACAGTGCCGAATTGATCTTTGGCCAACCGGGGGCGCCGCCTGACATATCGATCCTGCAGTCCGACGAGCGCGTGCCATGGTCGGGTCATTCGTCTCGCTACGCGATCGGTGATGTCTATAGGGCGATATTGCAGAGCCGATTGACACTGATATTTGTCAACACCCGCTCACAGGCGGAGATCATATTTCAGGAACTATGGGCGATCAACGATGAGAACCTGCCGGTGGCGCTGCATCACGGCTCGCTCGATGTATCCCAGCGGCGCAAAGTAGAAGCGGCCATGTCAGCCGGCCGGTTGCGGGCGGTGGTGTGTACATCAACGCTAGATCTCGGCATCGACTGGGGCGATGTCGATCTGGTGATCAATATCGGCGCACCGAAAGGCTCAAGTCGCATCCTCCAGCGGATCGGGCGCGCCAATCACCGGCTGGATGAGCCATCGAGAGCGCTGATGGTGCCAGCCAACAGGTTCGAAGTCTTGGAATGCGAGGCAGCACGGGCTGCCGCTGAACTCGGCGATCAGGACAGCGAACCGCCGCTCGAGTTGAAGCGCGACGTGCTCGCCCAGCACATTCTCGGCACCGCCTGTGCCGGTTCGTTTGCACCGGACGCGCTTTATCAAGAGGTGATCAGTGCGTGGCCTTACCGCCACTTGAGCCGGAAGGATTTTGACAAGGCGATCGACTTCGTTGCGACCGGCGGCTATGCGCTAAGGAGTTACGACCGCTATGCCAAGCTAAAGCCGGCGCGTGACGGGAAACTGCGCTTGGCGCATCCGCGGTTGGCTCAAGCCTACCGGATGAATGTCGGAACGATCGTGGAGGCTGAGATGCTGAAAGTGCGGCTGGTCTCGGCAAAGCGAAACAAGAACAAACCGACCGGCGCCCGCAGCGGAAGGGCGCTCGGCGAGATCGAGGAGTGGTTCATTGATCAGCTGGTGCCGGGCGATACATTCATATTTGCCGGACAGGTGCTGCGCTTCGAAGGCCTGGAAGAGCACAGCGCACTGGTCAGCCGAGCGGCAGCGAGTGAACCCCGAATACCATCATACCAGGGCGGCAAATTTCCGTTGTCGACCTATCTTGCGGCCCGGGTACGGGCCATGCTGGCCGATCCGGACAGCTGGCAGGCCCTACCGACGCAGGTGTGTGACTGGCTGGCAGTCCAGCGCTGGAAATCAATCTTGCCACGGGCAGATCAGATGCTGGTGGAAACTTTCCCAAGGAGCAACAAGCACTATCTGTTGTGTTACCCATTTGCCGGACGGCTGGCCCATCAAACGCTTGGAATGCTGCTAACCCGCAGGTTGGAGCGGATCGGCGCGAGGCCACTCGGGTTCGTGGCCAACGATTATGCCTTGAGCGTGTGGGGGCTCGGCAATCTGTCGGCCGGGATCAGAAACGGGCAGCTCAGCCTCACTGACCTGTTCGATGAAGACATGCTTGGCGATGACTTGGAAGCCTGGCTAAACGAAACAAGCTTAATGAAACGCACCTTCAGGACCTGCGCTATCATCGCCGGGCTGATCGAGCGGCGTTGGCCAGGCAATGAAAAGTCGGGACGCCAAATGACGGTTTCATCGGACCTAATCTATGACGTGCTGCGCGCCCACGAGCCCGATCATTACCTGCTGAAGGCGGCCTGGGATGACGCCGCCGCAGGGTTGATCGATGTCCACCGGCTGGCCGATCTTCTGGCACGGATCAAAGGGCGCATCGTTCACCGAGCGCTCGATGCCGTTTCTCCACTTGCGGTGCCGGTAATGCTTGAGATTGGCCGCGAACCCATTTATGGCGATGCAGATGATGCCCTACTCGCCGAAGCTGCAGACAGCCTCATCGACGATGCCATGCGGATGTGATGACGACGTGCGGATCAGGTTGGCCGGTCTGGAGCTGGTTCCCAACCTGACCGGTGCGCTTTATGTTCCTGACTACGCCGCGGTGCTGGTCGCTGACCTGCATTTTGAGAAAGGCTCAAGCCGGGCGAGCCGCGGTGTGCATTTGCCGCCGTATGATACCCGCTCCAGCCTCGCGCTCCTGAAGTCCGTTGTCGGCCACTACAGGCCCCAGCGTGTTATCTGTCTTGGCGACAGCTTCCACGACGCTGAAGGACCGATGCGGTTGGCGCCGGATGATTTTGCCAATATTCGCGCACTTGCCGACAGCACCGAAGTGACTTGGATTACCGGTAATCACGACCCAGTTCTGCCACGAGAACTGGGCGGGCGTGTCATGGAAGAGGTGGCGCTGGGCGCAGTCACACTCAGGCATATCCCGGAAGCCGCTACCCATTCAGAAATTGCCGGGCACCTGCATCCGACCGGCATCGTTGTCAGACGCGGACGCCGGCTGCGCCGCAAGTGCTTCGCGGCTGACGACAAACGGCTCATTCTTCCCGCCTTCGGCGCTTATACCGGGGGTCTCAATGTGTGTTCTCCAGCCTTTGACGGACTGTTCGATAAACCCAAGCTTAATGTCTGGATGCTCGGGCGCCGGACCATTCACCGGTTTGCGTCGACTTCGCTGCTGGCGGGCTAAGGTCTGTGATCCGTCGCCAGCCCGACAAGCGAGCCGAAGCCCGGCATGCGGTGTTGATGTGTCTTCCAAGCGATGGTCATCGGCGCTCTTTCCGTTCAGGCTCGACGACCCATAATTTCAGACTCACGAGAGTAAATAGAACAGCAGCGCAAGCAGCCCAGCGGCACCAACAGCGCACAAACCGTATTTGTTCGTCATGCTTAGGTCTGCCCAAAAGTCCACAAGCTTCATCGGACAATTCCGTCAGTTAAGCGTTAACTGACAATGTTACAGGCTGAAGCGGACGGATTCCAGACGTAAGAGAGGATAGTGCCTCAAGCCTGATTCTCAACAGACCCTAGTGCGTGTCTTTCTCATATGGAATCATTTGACCGCGTTTCTGCGTCTGCTGGCTAGGCATGCTTCGCGCCGTGGTCTGGTTGACCACAAGCGGAGCATAACGACGTCCAGCGGGCGCAGAAACACGGCCTTCGGTGGCCCAAATC
>JAEKFU010000666.1 GCA_016522385.1 Pseudomonadota bacterium | reverse complement strand
TTATCGAAATGGTCTTCAATGACAGCCTTGTTGCGTCCAGTGATAAAGATAAAATGCTCAATACCGGCCTCGCGAGCTTCATCGACGGCCAGCTGGATCAGCGGGCGGTCAACGATCGTCAGCATTTCCTTCGGCATGGCCTTGGTTGCCGGCAGGAATCGCGTCCCTAAACCGGCCACAGGGAAGACCGCTTTTTTAATCTTTTGTGCCATAGCGTTCCTTTTTTCGGCTTTGAGTAGTGCCTAAACCCGAAAAATTTCTGTCACCGCTAAGATCTGAAAGGGTTTGTTTGTTAAATTATGACAGGAATTGGTTGCAATTTGGTGAGGATCTGCGCTTTGCCGTGGTGGAGTAGACGTTAATGGCAGTTCTGGTAACCGGTGGGGCGGGATATATCGGCAGCCATATGGTTTTGGCGCTTGTCGACCAGGGCGAGGATGTCGTTGTCCTGGACAATCTGTCGACCGGATTCAGATGGGCGATTTCTCCAAAGGCGAAACTGGTTGTCGGCGATATTGCCGATCAGCAACTGGTGCAGAAATCAATTGCTGATCATGGTGTGGATGCGGTCGTGCATTTCGCTGGATCAATCGTTGTTCCTGACTCGCTCAGCGATCCCCTCGGCTATTATTTCAACAACACGGTGAAATCGAGGAGTCTCATTGAAAGCTGCGTCGAGACGAAGGTTCAGTACTTTATTTTCTCATCGACTGCGGCAGTCTACGGCATTCCGTCGACCAATCCGGTCTTTGAAGATGCCAACCTGGCACCGATTTCCCCCTACGGATCATCAAAGCTGATGACCGAATGGATGCTGCGCGACTGCGCTGCCGCCTATGATCTGAACTATATTGCATTGCGCTATTTCAACGTCGCCGGGGCGGACCCGGCCGGCCGGTCCGGCCAGTCGACGCCGCGGGCCACGCATCTGATCAAGGTCGCGTGCCAGACCGCACTGGCGAAACGCGACCATATGGACGTCTTCGGCCGAGATTATGACACACCGGATGGCACATGTATTCGCGACTACATTCACGTGTCCGATCTAATTGCAGCGCATATGGATGCCCTTGGTCACTTACGTAAAGGTGGTGGCAGTAAAGTTTTCAATTGCGGCTATGGCCGAGGCTATTCGGTGCTTGAAGTCATCAAATCCGTGGAAAAGGCAATTGGTGGTCCGCTTGATGCGCGCGACGCACCACGTCGTGCCGGAGACCCGCCTGAGCTCGTCGCAGGCGCCGACAAAGTGCGGGTCGCACTCGGCTGGCAACCGCAACACCAAGATCTCGATTTCATCGTCCAGAGTGCCCTTGCCTGGGAACGTCATTTGCAACGCCGTAACGATGCAGCTTGATGGTTTCAGCCCTCATTCAAATCTAAAGAAGTTTAGGATTAGCCATGTTCCGCTCAATGTTTACCCTGCCTGCCGGGTCCACCTGTTGCGCCGCCGTGCTGTCGGCGGCGATTCTGGCATCGGCATCGGCGCAAGTTCTAGGTGAAACTAGTAGGTTTGACCTGACCGGGCTCGCCGATCTCAGTCAGCGTGCAGCATTTCAGCAATTTGCCGTCGACCTGTGGCCGCAGGCCAGAGCCAAGGGAATTTCGCGCCGGCTTTACGAAAAGGCAATGTCTGGCTTGACACCCGATCCCAAGGTCATTGAGCTCGCAAGTAATCAGGCAGAATTCAACACACCAATCTGGGATTACATTGCCAAACGGGTAAGCGAGAAGCGTATTGGCGACGGCATTGCGATGCATTATCGGCACGAGCGCCTGTTCAGAGCCATTGAGCGTCGATATGGCGTCAGCCGGCACGTTATCCTGTCGATCTGGGGGATGGAAACCAACTATGGTGGCTATAAAGGCAATATGAGCACCGTGCGCTCGCTGGCAACGCTGGGCTATATCGGCCGGCGCAAGAAGTTCGGCCGCAAACAGCTTCTCGCAGCGCTGCAGATACTCCAGAACGGTGACATCACACTTGAGCAGATGCAGGGTTCGTGGGCGGGCGCGATGGGACACACGCAGTTCATTCCCACCACGTATAATGCCTATGCTGCGGATTGGGATGGTGATGGCCGGCGCGATGTCTGGAATTCGATTGCCGACGCGGCAGCCTCAACGGCCAATTATCTGCGCATACGAGGGTGGAAAAACGATCGTCCCTGGGGATGGGAAGTCACGCTACCGCGAAACTTCGATTACAAACAGATCGGCAAGCGCAAGCGCCGGTCCGTCGCCGCTTGGACAAAGCTGGGTGTACGGCCGTCGGTTGGTGGCAATTTTGGCGTAGCGGGGGTCGACAGCTGGATCATTCTGCCGGCCGGGGCACGGGGACCGGCTTTTCTCGTTACCGATAACTTCAAGGCGATCCTGGCGTATAACAGTTCAACTGCATATGCGCTTTCCGTTGGGCATCTGGCAGATCGCATTCGCGGCGCGGGACCATTGCAGAGCCGGTGGCCGAAGAATGACCCGCAGCTGTCGCGCGCGCAGCGTCGGGAGCTGCAATCGCTGTTGGCCCAAGAAGGCCTTTACAAAGGTGAGGTTTCTGGCCGGGTCGGCAAGCACACAAAGGCCGCAATCGTTTCCTATCAGCAAATTGCCGGCCTAACGCCGGACGGCTACGCCAGCCGCAAGCTGCTTGAGCGTTTGCGCGCCAGCCGATAGGGTAGAATCGTCAGGAACGGTTATGCACTAACTTGGTGAAGTTGAGCATGTTCTTGTCGGAACAGTGCTCAGGGTTGCGATGAAATTCATTCGAACAGTTGTGGCTATGGCTATGGCGCTGGCTGCAGGTGCAGCAATCATGGCATCGCAGATGGCTATGGCCCAGCAATCGACGGTCGGTGCGGGATATCTCGGTCAATCGAGAAGCGAATACTCAATTTTTGTGTTCGGGGATTCTCTCGCGGCCGGCCTATGGGCCGGCAGTCGGCGCGTCGCTAAGCAAAAGCCGCGACTGAGGATCAAGGGCCGCTTCAAAGAGGGCTCCGGCCTGGCACGTCCGAAATTCCATGATTGGGCCAAAGCACTGCCGAAGATCATTGAACGCAATCCGATGGACATCGCTGTCGTTTTGATCGGCAGCAATGACCGTCAGGCAGTACGCCGGGTCGGCAGGGACCTGGAGTTTGGAAGCGAGGAGTGGTCGCAATACTACGCTCGCCGGGTCGACCAGGTTGTTCGTGTGCTTAAGTCCAACAAAATTGCGGTCTATTGGATTGAGCTGCCGCCGATGGCGTCTACGGAATATGACGGTGCCGCCAAGCGAATTGCCCAGATCCAGCGTGAGCGTGTGACGGCCGCTGCTATGCGCTTTGTCGAAATTCGCAAGGCTTTTTCTAACGAGGACGGCACGTATACCGACAGAGGTTTTGATGTTGATGGCCGGTTCCGCCGGTTGCGTGCGCGAGACGGCATCAAATTTTTGAAATCCGGCAACACCAAACTGGCCAAATTTGTGGTTGATGTGATTGAAAGAGACATTGAGGTGGCGGACGGCTTGCGTACGCCCGAACCGTTGCCCGGTGTCGCATTAGGTTATGGTAGTTCCGAAAGCAAACCTTTGTTTGGGCATGCATTGAATTCTGGCGAGGCGTTCACATTGAGCCCGTCGGAGTTGCCGAAAGTCGGTGCCGTCACGATCGCGCGCGCGGCCACCAGGCGCGCCGGCATTTCCTCTGAGGCGTTAACCAGCGAAGCAGTGATTGAGGCGTTGCGGTCGACCGCTGTGCCCGG
Organism: Pseudomonadota bacterium; assembly: GCA_016522385.1. Classification (GTDB taxonomy): domain Bacteria; phylum Pseudomonadota; class Alphaproteobacteria; order Rhizobiales; family Aestuariivirgaceae; genus JABDJG01. The sequence continues at coordinate 10,684 of JAEKFU010000666.1, read as the reverse complement.
CAGTCCGGCTGCGCAACTGTTCAAAGATGGCGAGTGGCCAGAGGCGCCGTCGGGCCGGGTTGACGATTTCAGCCTAACGCACCAATAGGGAACGGGCCGGTCCGGTGCGTGCGCGTTAGCGAGGGAGCTCGGAGGCTCCCATCAGATATTCGTCAATGGAACGGGCTGCTTGGCGGCCTTCACGTATTGCCCAGACGATCAGCGACTGGCCTTTTCGCATGTCACCTGCAGCAAAGACCTTGTCGAGCGAAGTCTTGTAATCATCGGTGTTGGCGCTGATGTTGCCGCGGGCATCGCGCTCGAAAGATTTTTCCTGCAACAAACCATCTTCAAGCGGGCCGGCGAATCCAATAGCAATGAGTACCAGATCGGCAGTGATGGTGAATTCTGTTCCCGGCAAGGGTTGGCGCCTTTCATTGACACGGGCGCATTTGACGCCGCTGACAATACCGTCGTTTCCGGTGATTTCCAAAGTGGCGCAGGAGAATTCACGCTCGGCGCCTTCAGCCTGGCTGGTCGATGTCCTGAACTTCGTTGGCCAATAGGGCCAGACTAGGAGTTTGTCTTCCTGCTCGGGAGGGATCGGCCGGATATCGAGCTGGGTGACCGACAAGGCGCCTTGCCGGAAGGCGGTGCCGATGCAGTCCGATGCGGTGTCGCCACCACCAATGACCACAACATTCTTGCCGTCGGCGAGAATATCTTCCTCATTACCGATGTACTCTTCGCCACGGCGCTTATTTTGCTGGACGAGGTAGGGCATTGCATAGCAGCAGCCCTTGAGGTCCATACCCGGTATTCCGGGATCGCGAGGCCGTTCGGCGCCACAGGCGATCAATACCGCGTCATAGCCATCTATCAGTGATTGCAACGGGCGCTCGGCGCCGATGTTGCTCTTGTAGTGGAAGATTACACCTTCGGTGCGAAGCTGTTCGCAGCGGCGGTCGATGATATCCTTTTCCATCTTGAAATCGGGAATGCCGTAACGTAGCAGGCCGCCCGGTTTGGCTTGGCGTTCAAACACATGTACCTCGTGACCAGCGCGCGCCAACTGCTGGGCAGCGGCCAGGCCGGCCGGTCCCGACCCGACAATCGCCACGCGCCTGCCAGTTGCATGTGCCGGCGGCTGTGCTGTCACCCATCCTTCTGCCCAGGCACGGTCGACGATTGCTGATTCAATCGTCTTGATGGTGACCGGCGCATTCTCAAGATTGAGCGTGCAGGCCTCTTCGCACGGCGCCGGACAGGTGCGGCCGGTGAATTCTGGGAAGTTGTTCGTTGAATGCAGGTTGGCTGCGGCTTCATGCCAATCACCGTGATAGACAAGATCGTTCCAGTCGGGGATCTGGTTGTTGACCGGGCAGCCGGCGGCCGCTGTGTGGCAGTAGGGCACGCCGCAATCCATACAGCGTGCGGCCTGGCGAGCCAGCTCCTGCTCCTCCATCGGTACGGTGAATTCATTGTAGTGACGAATCCGATCGGCAGCAGGTGCGTATTTGGGCTCCTGACGGTCAATTTCGAGGAAGCCGGTAATCTTGCCCATTACGCGCTCCTTGCCATGCCGATCTGCATGCCATCGCTTTCGGATTGGGCGCGTTCGAGCTCGAGCAGCGCGCGACGATAATCGACCGGCATAACTTTGACGAATTTCGGCAGGTAGCGATCCCAGCGATCGATGATTGTGCGGGCGCGCTCCGAACCGGTGAACTTCAAATGCCGGCCAAGCAGTTCCCAGATGCGGTTAGCGTCGTGTCGGGTCATGTCGGCCGTGACATCGACGAGCCCGTGATGTTCAAAATCACCCCCGTGATGGTGGAGGCGTTCGATAGTGTCTTCTTCAGCCGGGACTGGGGCCAGATCGACCATCGCCAGATTGCAGCGGCGGGCGAAATCGCCGGATTCATCGAGCACATAGGCGACGCCGCCAGACATGCCGGCTGCAAAGTTGCGACCGGTTTCACCGATAACCAGAACAACGCCGCCGGTCATGTATTCACAGCCGTGATCGCCGACGCCTTCGACGACAGCCACCGCGCCTGAATTGCGTACCGCAAATCGTTCACCGGCACAGCCGCGGAAATAGCATTCTCCAGCGATAGCGCCATAAAGTACGGTGTTGCCGACGATCGAGGCCTTGTGGGCTTTCGCCAAGATGCCCGAGTTTTCATGGGGCTTGATGATAAGTTTGCCACCGGACAAGCCCTTTCCGACATAGTCGTTGGCCTCACCAGTGAGTTCCAGTGTCAGGCCGTGGGCGGCAAAGGCACCGAAACTCTGGCCGGCGACGCCGGCGAGCCGCACTGTAATGGTGTCGTCCGGCAATCCCTTATGTCCGTGGCGCTTGGCGATTTCACCGGACAACATGGCACCGACCGTGCGGTCGGTGTTGCTGACCGGCAGCGAAACCTCGATTGGCGTGCGGTTTTCCAGGGTGGCCGATGCCGCTTCTATCAGCTTGCGGTCGAGGATTTTGTCGACGGCGTGTCGCTGCTGCTCGGCGTGATAGATCGGCAAGTTTTCATCGTTCTCGGATTTTTCGAAGACTGCCGAGAAATCGAGACCGGCCGCCTTCCAGTGGTTCATCGCATCAGCCTTGTCGAGCCATTCGGTCATGCCCACAAGTTCATCAAACTGGGTCAAGCCCATTTCAGCCATCAGTTCGCGGACTTCTTCGGCCACGAAGAAGAAATAGTTGATGACATGCTCGGGGGCGCCTCTGAAGCGCTTGCGCAACACTGGATCCTGGGTTGCAATGCCTACTGGACAGGTATTGAGATGGCATTTGCGCATCATGATGCAACCGGCCGCAATTAGCGGCGCAGTGGAGAAGCCCATCTCGTCAGCGCCAAGCAATCCGGCAACGACGACGTCGCGGCCGGTGCGCAAACCCCCATCGACTTGAACTGCGACCCGGCCGCGCAGCTGATTGGCGACCAGCGTCTGCTGGGTCTCGGCGATGCCAATCTCCCAGGGGATGCCAGCGTGCTTGATCGAGGTCAACGGCGATGCGCCGGTGCCACCTTCATAGCCTGAAATTGTGATGTGGTCGGCGCGTGCCTTGGCAACGCCTGCGGCGACGGTACCAACACCGACTTCGGACACGAGTTTAACCGAGACATCGGCATCCGGGTTCACATTCTTCAGATCGAAGATTAGCTGAGCGAGATCTTCGATCGAATAGATGTCATGGTGTGGCGGTGGTGAGATGAGGCCAACCCCCGGGGTGGAATAACGCACCCGTGCGATGGTGGCGTCAACCTTGTGGCCGGGCAACTGGCCGCCTTCGCCGGGCTTGGCGCCCTGGGCCATCTTGATCTGGATCTGGTCGGCATTCACCAGATATTCGGTGGTGGCGCCGAAGCGGCCAGAGGCCACCTGCTTGATGGCCGAGCGCATTGAATCGCCATTCGGCAGGGGCTTGAAGCGATCCGGTTCCTCGCCGCCCTCACCGGTGTTGGACTTGCCGCCGATGCGGTTCATGGCAATGGCAAGCGTAGTGTGGGCCTCACGGCTAATCGAGCCGAACGACATGGCACCTGTCGAGAACCGTTTGACGATTTCGCTGGCCGACTCGACGTCATCGAGTGCGACCGGCTGACGGTCGAGCTCTTCAGCGCCGCGCAGCCTGAAAAGGCCGCGCAAGGTCATCAGATTGGTCGACTGACCGTTAACCAAGTCGGCGAATTCCTTATACTTGTCCTCCGCATTGCCACGTACAGCATGTTGCAGATGGGCGATAGCATCAGGGTCCCAGACATGGCTTTCGCCGCGCACCCGGTAGCCATATTCGCCGCCGACATCGAGGGCTGTGTCATAGATCGGGTTGTCGCCGAAGGCATCCCAATGGCGCCGGAATGCTTCTTCTGCCACCTCGGCTAAGCCAATACCTTCGATACGGCTGGCGGTGCCGGTGAAATAGCGCTCGACGAACTCGTTTTTGAGACCAACGGCATCGAAAATTTGCGCGCCGCAATAAGACTGGTAGGTGGAAATGCCCATCTTCGACATCACCTTGAGGAGACCTTTGTTGACCGCCTTGACATAGCGCTTGTAGACCTTTTCCAGTGACAGATCGCCGTCGAGTTGCGGTAACAGGTCTTCAAGTGTCTCAAAAGCCAGATATGGATTGATCGCCTCGGCGCCATAGCCGGCGAGCGTACAGAACTGGTGCACTTCGCGTGGCTCGCCGGTCTCGACGACAAGGCCGACCGATGTTCGTAGACCTTTGCGGATCAGATGATGATGGGTTGCCGATGTCGCCAAAAGAGCTGGAATAGCGACCTTTTCGGCACTAACTCCGCGATCAGAGAGGATGATAATGTTGTAGCCGTCGCGCACGGCGCGCTCGGCGGCGGTGCTAATCGCCTCGATGGCGGCTTCCATGAAGTCGGGGCCGTTGGCCACATCATAGGTCGTATCAAGCGTCACGGTGCGGAATGGGTTGTCTTCGACAACACCGATGTTTCTTATGCGTTCCAAGGCTTCATTGGTGAGGATCGGTTGAGTGACCTCAAGGCGCATATGTTTGGACGTGCCCTTGAGGTCGAGCAGGTTTGGTCGCGGTCCGACAAAAGAGACCAGCGACATGACGATGTCTTCGCGGATTGGATCGATCGGCGGATTGGTGACCTGGGCAAAATTTTGCTTGAAATAGGTATCAAGCAGCTTTGCGCGGTCCGACAGGGCTGAGATAGGTGTGTCGGTGCCCATCGAGCCGAGCGCTTCCTGACCGGTCTGAGCCATCGGCGCCATCAGCAGTTTGAGGTCTTCCTGGCTGTAGCCAAAGGCCTGCTGGCGGTCGAGCAGGGCAACCGGGCTTTTTGGCCGCTTGCGCCTGGCCGGTGGCAAATCGCGCAACACGAGTTGAGTTTTCTTTAGCCATTCACGGTAGGGAAATCGTGAGGCGAGATCCTGTTTCAATTCTTCGTCGGCAACGATGCGTTTCTGCTCCAGATCGATCAGCAGCATCTTACCGGGTTCGAGACGCCACTTCTCGACGATACTTTCTTCCGGTATGTCGAGCACGCCCATTTCCGAGGCGAGCAGGACAAAGCCGTCTTTGGTGACGAGGTAACGTGCAGGCCGCAGGCCGTTGCGGTCCAGCGTAGCACCAATCTGGCGCCCGTCGGTAAAGGCCATCGCCGCCGGCCCGTCCCAAGGTTCCATCAGAGCGGCGTGATACTCGTAAAACGCGCGGCGCTCCTCATTCATCAGTGGGTTTCCGGCCCAGGCTTCGGGGATCAGCATCATCATGGCATGGGCCATGGAATAGCCACCCTGGGTAAGCAGCTCCAGGGCATTGTCAAAACAGGCCGAATCGGACTGACCCTCATAGGAGATCGGCCACAATTTCTCCAGGTCCTTGCCGATAATCTCCGAGCTCATATTGGCCTGACGCGCGGCCATCCAATTGTAGTTGCCGCGCAAGGTGTTGATCTCACCATTGTGACAAACGAACCGGTAAGGGTGGGCAAGTGGCCAGCTCGGGAACGTGTTGGTTGAGAAGCGCTGGTGGACAAGGGCCAGGGCGGACGAAACCCGCTCATCGGCGAGATCACGATAATATTTGCCAAGTGCGCCTGCCAGCACGAGACCCTTATAGACGATGGTGCGAGTTGAAACGGAGACTGGGAAATAGGCGATGGCTTCCTGTCCCAGCACATCGCGGATTCGATTCGATACGACCTTGCGTGTGACAAAAAGTTTGCGCTCAAAATGAGCTTCGTCCTGGATGGTCAGCCCACGGGCAATAAACACCTGGCGCGAGAAGGGTTCGGTCCGCTTAACCGAACGCCCCAGGTGAGTGTCGTCTACCGGCACATCGCGCCAACCGAGAATCTTAAGGCCTTCTTCGCGGGTAGTCTCCCACCAGATCCGCTCAATTTCGTAACGGGTCTGCGGTTCACGTGGCATGAACAAGAAGCCGACACCATAGGCGCCTGGCTCCGGCAACTCAAAACCAAGACCGCCTGCCTCATCCTGAAAAAAATCGTGCGGGATCTGCAGAAGGATGCCGCACCCATCGCCGGCTTCGGGGTCGGCGCCGACGGCACCGCGATGTTCCAGATTGCGCAGTATGGCAAGACCATCTTCAATGATCCTGTGACTGTGAATGTTGCGGATATTGGCGATCAGGCCGATGCCGCAGGCATCGCGTTCGGCATGCGGGTCATACATGCCGCGCGCCACAGGCATCCCGTCTGGCAGGTAACGGCCGGCGTCTTGTTGTGATCCGCAATGCTTGGACGCCAATATCCGCTCCCTCCTCGTGCACTGGCGGCTTGCAATGCCGTCATATGCTTACGCCATCTCTTGGTGCCCTGGATCTGGTGGGAACAGCTGCTGATCTCGCACGCCGCAGGCGGTGGAACAGGCTGCAGTCTCACCAGAGCAAAGGCGAGCTGCAACCGCTATTTTCGCAGCTCTAGTCCATGCCCGCCAGCCGGTGCGAAGACGCGGCTGGTTACGCCCAGCCATTTGTCTGTCTCCTCAGAGCAGTTCATACTGCCATGTTCCCGACTGTCTTTTTGTATGTAAAAGGACAGCAATGCTGTCCTAACTGGACTAATGTATGCCAGAATTTTGGCCCAAGAGCAAGTTCTTGGTCCTAATCCATCTAAGGCCGGGTTCGGCGGAGCGTAACAGCCAGACGGTTGGGAACTTTTTCCTCTATCCAGGATATGGCACCATTGAATTTGTCATGAGTGATACGCCAGTTCGATACCATGTTCGCAGCCCGCTCACTGTGACAGATAAGAATGGTGAGGGCCACGGCAATAGCCGGTGTGCCGCCCGGAAACGGCGTAAACCATGACAGTAGTCCAAGCGTCAGTAGTATCAGTGCGAACGTGATTGTTAGGGTTTTCAAGTCGGTATCTCCGGGCCTCATCCAACTACTTTGCCGAAGAGTATATGTGGACTAAGCGGCAGTTTTGCGATGGGCGGCTACAAAATTAGGGCCTTAGGCCGAATGATTGCGCGGGCCAATTCAAGGGAGATGATGCATCTTCGGCGATCCCTGTGCTGGTTCTGTATCGGCCTCGCGGCAGGGCAGTTCAAAGACCATAATTGCTCTTCCAGCGGAAATCAGCATGTTGTCACGTTTGTGGCGCAGGATGGCGACACCACGCTCTAACTCAGCATCCCAAACGGTTTGTGAACGTCGACCTTTATCGTCACTAGCGATCAGGCGACAAGCTCTTCAAAATCGGCGTCCATCTGCCGGATGATCGCGACTTCCTTGGCGATTTCGGTGCTCAGCTGATACAACTCGCGGTGCAGCAAGTTCATCCGCTTGACCTTTTGCTCCAGCTGATCGAGCCGGCTCGGGTCATCATTCATCGGATCATGGTCGGCGCTGCCATTGATGAGCCAGAACAGCGGCACGCCCAGGACGCCAGACAACATCTGAAGTTTGCTTGGGCTCGGCGTCGTCTGACCGGTTTCCCAGTTGTGGAAAGTCTTGGCTTTGACCGCCATGCGCTGCGTGGCCTGGTGAACGGTGAGGCCGCGGGTCTCCCTTGCTTCGATAATGCGTTCTGCCAATGTGGTGCTGTTGGACAATTTGAGCTCCTGAATTCGATGGGGTATCAGTCTTTGTCGGGGCTATAGTTTACAATACGGCATGTCAGCAACGTGACAATTCGCGCACTGATTTGACGGCGTCGGCTAGCCATCGCCGGGCAGAATTTTATGCCTTTAAGAGAACAGTCCGACGGCCATTGGACTCTCTACGGTGGCGGCAGTACCTGAGACCGGTGAAGCTGCTCGACCTCTGAGAATTCGCCAATCGTCGCAACAAAAATATCCATTCCCCGAATTCAGGCCGCGTGATAAGGCCTGAGCTGATCAGAATTGGAAGTGAGAAAGATGAATTTTGTCAGTGACAATGTGTATGGCGTTGATGAGGCAATTCTTTCGGCGATGGTTGAGGCCAACGACCAATTGGCGACACCGGCCTACGGTGCAGATGCGTGGACCAAGCGAGCGCTCGCCAAGTTGGATGAGGTTTTCGAGTGCAAGGTGCATGCCTTTCTGCTGACCAGTGGGACGGCAGCCAACGGGCTTGGTCTGTCGAGCATGGCGCAGTCGTTCAATGCCGTCTTGTGCTACGGCGATGCCCATATCAATGTGGATGAATGTGGAGCACCGGTAATGTTCACCGGCGGTGCCAAGCTCTACGGCATCGATGATGTGCGGGGCAAGGTATCAAGTGCATCGGTTGCGGCGGGGCTGGCCGGGTTTGTGCGCGGCGAACGTGACTCCAAGCCGTCCGTTGTTTCATTGACCCAGGCCAGCGAACTTGGAACTGTCTACAGTCGCGATGAGATCGCAGAGATTGCGGAGCTCGCCCATGGGCATGGCCTGAAAGTTCACGTGGACGGTGCGCGGTTTGCCAATGCGTTGGTAGCGCAGAATTGTTCGCCAGCCGAACTGACCTGGAAGGCGGGTGTCGATGCCCTATCGTTCGGGGCGACGAAGAATGGGGCCATGGCACTGGAAGCGGTGATCCTTTTTGACGACAAATTGGCTGAGGGTTTTGGCCATCGGCGTTTGCGAGGCGGGCAACTGTTATCTAAGGGTCGTTTTCTCGGTGCCCAGATGGAAGCGTATCTGACGGACGACCGTTGGCTGAAGAATGCCGCCCGTGCCAACGAACAGGCGCGTCGCCTTGCAGATGGGCTGGCAAAAGTGCAGGGCGTTCGCATTCCGCTGGGATGCGACGCCAATCTGGTGTTTCCAATCATGCCACAGACGCTGCACCATCGTTTGCAGGCGGCTGGTGCCCTCTATCACCCCTGGCCGGGCATGGGCCCAGGCGTCGATTGTCCGGGCGAGAACGAAGTGTTCGTCCGGATGGTGACGTCATTTGCTACACCGTCAGAAGACGTCGATAAGCTAATCGCAGTTGCATTGGCGGGTTGATTAACAAACGGGGCGCTCACGTGGAACGCCCCGTTAACTGCAGAGATGAGTCCTGGTCGTTAGGCCGCCTTCTTGCCTTCGATCGTCTTCGGTGCTTTGGCACCGGTGATGGCAATCTTGCGCGGCTTCATGGCCTCGGGCAGCTCGCGTTTAAGCGAAATGTGCAACAGGCCGTTTTCAAGGCTCGCACCTGTGACCTCGACATGGTCGGCAAGCTGGAAGCGGCGCTCAAAGCTGCGCGCAGCAATGCCTTGGTGCAAGAACTCGCGGTCGCCATTGCCGGTCCGGGGTTTGCCGGCGGCGACGGTCAGGGCGTTTTCCTTGATCTCGATGGCGATGTCATCTTCGCTGAAGCCAGCGACGGCCATTGTGATGCGATATTCATTCTCGCCGACCCGCTCGATATTATAGGGCGGGTAAGTCGGCGCATCGATGTTGGATGCCTCACCAAGCATCTGTGCCAGGCGGTCAAAACCAACGGTGGAACGGTAAAGGGGTGTAAAATCAAACATGACAGCATTCTCCTTGAGCAATGTCTGTATCAGCGCCCGCCTTCAAGGCCAGGCTATTCAAGTTTCGTACGGACCCTAAAACGGCATCCGCACTGATAAGGTAAGAAGCGCTGTGGCGTGTTTCAAGTCCCTAGAAACCTGGAGAAATCTCCCGGTTTCAAATCCAGCCAGACAATTCGGTTTGGATCAGCTCTCCGAGCAGCTCGATTGACGGTTCGCTGTCGTTCAGGCAAGGCACGACGGAAAAGTTCTCGCCACCCTTTGCATGAAACATGTCAGCGACACCTATGGCTATTTCCTCCAAGGTTTCCACGCAGTCGGCGGAAAAGCCCGGTGTTACGACGACCATGTTCTTAGTGCCAGTTTCCACCAGGTCCTCTACGGTTTTGTCGGTATAGGGCTGCAACCATTCCGCCTTGCCGAAGCGCGACTGGAAAGTGGTGACCATCTTGCCCTCGGGCAAGTCGAGATACTCGCGCAGAAGACGTGCCGTCTTGTGGCAATGACAATGGTAAGGGTCGCCCTTGAGGAGATAGTCTTTCGGCAGGCCGTGGAAGGAGGCAATGATCACATCGGGCTGCCACTCAAGGTTGTCGAGATGGCTCGTTAGGCTGTAGGCCAACGCCTTTATGTAGGTTGGGTGATCAAAATAGGGCGGCATCGAGCGCAGGGCCGGTTGCCAGCGCATCGTCTTGAATACGTCGAACGCCCTGTCCATGGCGGTCGCCGTCGTGGCCGCGCTGTATTGTGGATAGAGTGGGCACAAGAGGATGCGGTCGCAGCCGGCCCGCTTCATGCGCTTGATGACGTCCGGGGTTGAGGGATGTCCATAGCGCATTGCCCAATCGACCATGATGTTGGGGCTATCGGAAAAGAGCGCCGCGGTCTTGTCGCATTGGGCACGAGTGATGGTCTTGAGCGGTGATTCATCGCGTTCACGATTCCAGATCTGGTCGTAGGCATGGCCGCTCTTTTTTGGCCGCGTGGTCAGGATGATGCCATTGAGAATCACCCACCACAACGCCCGGTTGGTTTCGATGACCCGCGGATCGGACAGGAACTCCTTGAGATATCGGCGCATTGGCCAATAGGACGTCGCTTCCGGCGTGCCAAGGTTGATCAGCAGCACACCGATCTTGCGGGGCGCAACTTGGGGGTGGTCTTGCGGTAACTGGTAGGGTGGGCGTACTGGGGCGTTCATCAATAGTTTCGCTGGTCGTCGATGACCTTGCCGTCATTTGCGAGAC
>JAEKFU010000617.1 GCA_016522385.1 Pseudomonadota bacterium | reverse complement strand
GTCTCGCCACAATGCTCAAGACCTGCAACCGCCGTTCATCCAAACTTGAACTGTTGCGGCCCCTCATTCAGACTTGTGTATGCATCGGCTTGCATGCGCAGGCTCTTCTAAACGGGGGTCGCAATACTCCGGAAAATACAGGCTTAGCCGGGCAAGATGAGCAACCAGCACAACAACACAGCCTAGATTAACCAGGCTGCCGCCAACCCCAAAAAGGCAAAAAAGCCAACAACATCGGTCACTGTAGTCACGAAAACAGCAGATGCGACGGCCGGGTCGATGTCATAGTGGTCAAGCCCCAAAGGGATCAGGATTCCGGCCAGGGCCGCTGCGATCATATTGATAACCATGGCTGCCCCGATGACCAGACCCAGTCCGTCGGAGCCGAACCACCACCAAGCAAACAGCCCCATAATCACGGCAAACAGGCCACCATTGATTAGGCCGACGGACGACTCACGAAAAATCACCCTAAGCGCATTGACCGGCCCGAGATCACGTGTCGCGATAGCCCGCACCGCAACCGTCATCGTCTGCGTGCCGGCATTGCCCCCCATCGACGCCACGATCGGCATCAACACGGCCAGCGCCACCATCTGCTCGATGGTCGCATCGAACAGCGAGATGACCCAGGAAGCGAGAATGGCAGTGCCGAGATTGACCAGCAGCCACAGCACCCGGGATTTCGTCGTAGCCCATACAGAGCCGGTGATCTCTTCATCACCGACACCGCCCAGCCGAAGGATATCCTCCTCGGCCTCCTCCTGGATCACATCGACAATGTCATCAATGGTGATTGAGCCAACCAGCCGGTTATCGTCATCGACCACGGCTGCCGATACCAGATTGTACTGCTCGAACTTGTACGCAACGTCCGCCTGGTCGTCCGTCACGTTGAAGATGTTCTGGTGCTCGGCCATGATGTCCTGGATCAGGGTTTCGCGCGAGTTGCGCAACACATGGCTGACCGGGATGAAACCGACCGTATGGAAAGCCGGATCGACCACATAGATCTCGGCGAAGTCCTCCGGCAATTCGTCCTCGAGCCGCATATAGTCGATGGTTTGCCCGACGGACCAGAATGACGGCACCGCCACGAATTCGGTCTGCATGATGCGACCGGCAGTGTCTTCGGGATAGTCGAGCGCACGTTTCAGTGCAACCCGGTCGGCGCTTGGCACCTTGGAGAGGATCTCATCTTGATCCTCTTCGTCCATGTCCTCGATCAGATAGAGCGCATCATCGGTTTCCAGCTTGCGCACCGCTGAGGCAATTACCTGGTTCGGTAGCGCCTCCATCAGCTCATCGCGCACGCCCTCATCGAGTTCCGGCAGTGATTCAACATCGAAGGTCCGGCCAAGCTTGTCGATCAAGTCAACGCGTTCGTCACGGCGAAGCTGTTCGATGAGGTCGGCCAGGTCGGCGGCATGAAGGTCGCGGGTAAGCTTGCGGGCATTCTTTTGGTCATCAGCGGCGAGCGCGGTCGAGACGGCGCGTACGAAGTCGCCCGTCAGCACACCATCTTCATCGTGCACCAGCACATTTTCAGCATTGTCCGACATGCATTCTCACCGCCAGCAGCGTTGCCCTTATAGACCGGTTCACTATTGAGGCAAACAATTGAGCGCTCTGCAGATTGCCGAACTGGGCAATTTGCAGTCTATTTGTCAGCCTTCACCACACCGCTTGGGCAACGGCCTGTCGCTGTTCATTTGGCGCACGATCGTTTCAGATTGAACCAATCTGAAAAGTCAATCGTTGGCTATCGTGTTTAGGGGGATCGGGTTTATTGTCTTTGTCTGTTTCGATCAAAATCAATCCTGACCAGGGAGCCGTCACCAATGCGCAAGACCGAACCACATGAAAGACTGGTGGCCAACATCCATACCGATGCGTTTGAACCGTTCATGGTTGGCGGCAAGGTCTCACCCGGGGAACACATCCTGCAGCTCGACGATCAGTACCCGCCTGGTGCCGGTTTCCATGTCTATCGCATGGCGCCTGGCACGACGACCACCCCGCATGAACATACCTGCAACGAGCAGTTCTTGATCCTTGAAGGCGACCTCACGGATAATGATGGCTATGCGTACATGCCGGGCGATCTTGTATTGTTAAAAACCGGAACCCAGCACTCATCAACCACCCGGAACGGCTGCACGCTGGCTGTTTTCATAGCAACGCCGGAACACAGTCTGGATACCGCAGAGTGATCCGTCGCATCGAGACCGAGACACTCGCCAAACTGGCCTGCGCTTATTCCGGCGTCGCCTGGGGCCTGTTCTGGTTTCCGTTGCGCTGGCTCCAGGAGGCCGGCATCAATGGAGCCTGGATCGGCGTCGTGTTCTTTGCCTTCCAACTGGTCTGCGTGGTCCCATTAGTGATCACTCGCCTCGATAAGCTAAAATCAGGCGGCAGAGGCCTTATCATCACGGCATTCTTTGCCGGTGGCTCAATCGCCTTGTACGCACTCGCGGTCGTCTACACCGAAGTGATCCGTGCAATCCTGTTGTACTACCTGACACCGATCTGGAGCACATTGCTAGCCCGGTGGATACTCAAGGAGCCAATTACACCGCTCAGATGGATCGCCATCTCTTTGGCATTTTCAGGTATGCTGGTCATCTTGGGCATTGATATTGGTGTTCCCTGGCCGCGCAATTTTGGCGATTGGCTGGGCCTGGCTTCCGGTATCATGTGGGCCGTCGCCGCGGTTCGGCTGCACATCGACAGGAGCAATCATCCGCTCGAACTCAGTTTCGGCTTTTTTGTCTGGGGATTTGTGTTCTGTCTCGTATTTAG
>JAEKFU010000594.1 GCA_016522385.1 Pseudomonadota bacterium | reverse complement strand
GGCGCGCGCCGGTATACGAGATTACATTCGAAACATTACCGATTGCCGACTCCACCGAACCCGACGGCGAGGACAATTACGACTGGGTGGATTTCCTTGACTTTGAAATCAATGCCTTCCGGATGCTCGACGCCCATCAGGTCATCCTGCCATCATCGCAGGCAACGTTGATCATCGACTATCCGGTGAAAAACCCTGCCCAGGCGCATCTTGTCGCACCCGACGATGTTGAGTTCCGCCGAATTGACCTGGCGCGGGGGATCTTTGAGGCCTACCAGTCCCTCTACGCCCAGGAATCGGATACATCCGACATCAAGGCAATTCCCCGCCAGGACCGCGGGCCGATGACCAACCGAAACCAGACCAACGGCCGCTTCGCCATCTGGGGCCACGATTTTGAAGACCTTGCTCTCCACAAGGTCAACGTCTACCTGATCGACGACATCTGCGTGCTGACGGTGGATATGTATTCCTAGAGCAAGATTGTTCCAGATGGCATCAGCCGTCTGCGCAGCATGTCTTCCAACTAAACAAATGCGAAAAAGTGATCGCGGCGTGTGCGATGCACGCTTGAAGTTACGCCGTAAAAAGCGCAGAATTCTGCGCAAGACGGAAAATCGTCTTAAGCGGTGGGCATGTGTGATCCTTAACTAGGGAGAAAGACATGTGTGACTATTCGCTTGAAATGTACCGTAGCCGCCCGGCCCAGCAGGGCGCCGTGTACGAGACACGCCGGTTCCGTTCCGGCAGCATCGGGTTCACTACCCGCGAAGATGACGAGACCGCCGTTTGCATGTCCTGTGACATGCGCCTGGCGCTGAGCGGCATTCCGCACCATGTCCAGCGTGCTTACGATGTCAAGGTCGACGAGGTCGTCACGTTCATTCGCTTGGACAGTGAGGCCTATCGCGACGGCGTACGCTTTGACAACGGTGCCAAAATCACGCTCCAGCAGCTTGGCACGCACGTCAAGGCCAGGGTCGTTGATGCCCTGACCTCGCCTCGCAAGATGCGCGAGACCGTCGAAGCGGTCTGACGGACCAGTTGACAGCGAATTGAATTCGCTCCCGCCAATGACGAGGGGGCGGAGGATAGGTGGTTTGCGTCTTATAAACAGCTCCTGAGCACGGTGAAGGGCAGGTTACAGTTACAGCCGGACCTTGATCGCCCGCAAAGCCTCAAGCTGGCTCTCGCCCAGCAAATATCGCCCCGAGAAACTCAACGATCAGCGTCGTCGCCAAAAGGCAGGTCTGACCGTGAACGTCGACCATTGGGTTCACCTCGACCACATCGAAGCCAACGATATTTGAGCGTTCGGCGACCCCCTGCAGCAGCGCGCGCACTTCGTGATAGAGCAGCCCGTCGACCGTCGGCGAACCAGTGCCCGGCGCGATCGATGGATCGAGCCCATCAATATCGATGGTGACATAGACATTACCGAGTTCGGGAAGTCCCTCGAGCGTCGCGGCAACGCCTGAATCGCGGATCTCCTGGCGCGTCACGATATGGGATCCACGCCTGATCGCCGTACGGTAATCCGCCTCGCGCGAGCGGATATCGCGGATGCCGAGCTGTGCCATATGCCGTGTGAAATCATGCTCCATCGCCCGGCGCATCGGGCTGCCATTGGCGTAACGCACCCCGTCAACCTCATCGATCCAGTCGAGATGGGCATCGATCTGCACGATATCGAGGGGACCAAAGCGTTCAAAGGCGCAGACTGACGGATAGGTCACCGAATGGTCGCCGCCAACCAGCACCGGAAACACGTCGGCGTCGAGCAATGCTTCTACCGATCGCGTGATCTGCCGCCGGTTGCGGTCGATATCGTAGTAGGCGAGATCGACATCTCCGCAATCAACCATGCGAACGCCCTTTAGAAACCGTTTATCCTGGTTGATATCCCAATAGCCCTCCGGCAACGCCCCGCCCCAGGCCGAATAACGCGCCGAATAGTTGCGGATCTCCCGTGGCCCGAACCGGGTCCCCGGCCGCCAGCTGTTTCCCGCATCGTAAGGAATGCCGAGAAATCCCACATCGGTATCGAGCCTCGCGAAATCCTCCTCGATCGGCAATTTCATGAACGAGGTAATGCCGACCGACGGCATGTTGGCAGAGTAGCGGGACATGACGAGTCTCCCGGGTGGTTGAGGGTCGCAGCAACATGATATGCATGTTTATTCGCAAACAGCGAGATGATAGCCCTGCAACACAACAGGAATGGCATGCAATCCAAGCGGTCTAAGACAAAGCGCCGTTCACTGCCGGTTGTGTAAGTATGGCCCGAGGCGTCTGTTACAGCGTCAGTCAGATTGAAGCGGCCTCCGCCGACAAGAAAGTGTAGTGTGCCACCGCCGTTCGTTGGAAGACCTGCTTAACGAAGAATCCGGATGGCTCGCCAGCGGTTATTTTGATTGTGGCTCGTCAGGCTGGGACGCTATGTAAGTCTATTGCGACGTGATCGAATATGAGATTTCCCGCAAAGCGACAACGCAGTTGTCGCAGGACTGACCATACTCAGGCTACGGAAGATTCTACCGCGCCCAAATCCAGGCTCAGGCACATCATGCAGGTCACTAAACCTCGATCACGTCCCCCGCTCCGTATTTCAGGCAGCCGAACACGTTGTGGAACTTCGCCTGATAGGCAAAGTCGACACAGTGCATAGGAAGCAGCAGCTCGGGCGCCTCCGCCTTGAAATAGGCAATCGTCTCATCGATCGGGGGGTTTTCCGACTTCATAAGATGGAACCCGCCGATCACCGCATGCAGCGGTTGGCCGGTCACTTGTTTGGCATGCTCGCAGATATTGCAGATACCCGCATGCGAGCAGCCCGAAACGACGACCGCGCCTTTCCGCGTTCGAAACGCCAGCGCCGTATCGTCCTCCATCGCGTCATCCTCGAACATGCCGCGCTCGAACCCCATCACCCGCGGCACCTCGCCGAGAAACCAGGCGCGCGGCAGAAACTCACGCGGCTCACGGGTCGCCACAATTTCAAAGTCCCGCTGCATCACCGCCTGGATATCTGCATAGTCCTTCTTCACCTCAGCCTTGTCCGTCTTCAGCACCGCCGACAGCACCCGCGGATGCACAATTAGCTTCTTGGGCTCGGAAAACCTGTGATAAAGCAACCCTCGCGTATGATCCCGATGAAAGTGCGAAATCGCCACCGCATCGACATCGTTGAGATCAACGCCGGCATGATCGGCGTTCTTCTGCCAGACATCGGAAAACCCGGTGTCGAACAGCACAGTGCCGCCTTCGAAGGTGATCAAGGCCGAGAAGCCCCACTCGGCCAGCCAGACCATGTCCGAAGCAGCGTTTTCGCAAAGGAGGCGGATTTTCATAACGATCAACCCAAGGAACATTCTCTAATCGTGGCGTCATCAGCGCAGCTTAAAGCAGCCAAACTGGATCAGCGAATCTGAAATGCTTTCGTGTATGGTTTAAATTTTCGTGTCGCAGAGCGATCGATAGTTGTTCTCGGCAAAGTACGCCTTGGTCTTTCTTGGCGATTTATCCCGCAGACAGTTCCTGGATGAGGGCGAGCCAGGCAAGATTTGTCCATGCATCAGGATCCTGAAAGAACCTTGGCCTGACTGTGCCAATGAGGATTTTGTCCAGGTAGCAGTCGATGGGCAGCTAGAGATCTATCTGATTTAGGACCTGAATTTCGGCACGCAAGCAACTTAAGCGGACTGTACCTCCCCTGGCAGCTTGCTTCCGCGCTCCTGTCCCACTAAATCCCTCCCCATGACCACTTTCACCATCCTTCTCGCCGGCGAGCTCATGGCAACGCCGCGCCTGCGATCGCAAATCGCCAGCACGCGCATCATTGCTGCCGATGCCGGGATTGCTCATGCGGTAACGTTGGGGCTGGAAGTGGAGTTGTGGGTCGGGGACTTTGACTCGTGCGATGCAGCGTTGCTTGAACGACATGTTGAGATCCCGCGCCAGAAACATCCGGCCGAAAAGGATGCGACCGACGGCGAATTGGCAATCGATGCTGCCAGGAAACGTGGTGCATCTGCGCTGGTGCTGGCCGGTGGGTTTGGAGGGCAGGCTGATCACACGTTGCAGCACTTGATGCAGGTCGTCGGGTTGGCCCGGCGCGGGCTCGGCGCCTTCATCTCCAGCGGCAATGAGGAGGCCTGGCCGCTGTTTGACGGAGAGCACCTGATCGATGTGCCGCCTGGCAGCCGCCTCTCGATCATCGCATTCGACGACCTGGCCGGGCTGACCCTTGAAAACGTCAAATGGCCACTCACCGAGCGCGATGTGCCGTTCGGATCCAGTCTCACCCTTTCGAACGAGGCGCTCGGGCCGGTCACCGTTGGGCTCAAGCGCGGTCATGGGGTGATTGTGGCCTATCCGGCTTAGGAAACGATTTTTCCTCTCAGTAAAAAATCTTGCATGCGGGGATTGCGCCGCCCCACCCTGTTGGACTACATTCAACAGACGGAAATCAAGCGGTTTATTACAGCATCGCCGCGAATTTGCCTTCCTCGGGTTTGACCCGACGATTCGTTCTTAAACTTGCTCCGACGGACTAGGGAGAATGGTTCCGCGGGTCGAGCCGGAGGAAAGCTCACATTGAGGGCTAGCAAGCCAAAGGAGCCAAACACAATGTGTGGCATTGCCGGCATTCTTTACAAAGACACCGTCGCCAAGGCCGATATCGGCAAGGCACTAATCTCGATGCTCGACGGCTGCCAGCATCGCGGTCCGGATTCTACCGGCTTTGCGCTTTACCATGATGCAGTGCCGGGCCAGTATCGGCTGCGCTTCATCGTCGATGAGGGTGATGATATTGCAGCCGCCATCGACGACATCAAGGAACGGCTTGCTGAGTTCCAGGCCCAAGTCATCGATGAGGAATTGGTCGGCGCCGGGTTCCGGCTAGACATCCGTTTCGACGGCGATCTCCAGAAACTCGCCTATGAGATGGAGCACGCCGCCAAGCTGTCCTCGATTGGTGAGAGCCTCGATATCATCAAGGATGTCGGCGGTGCCCATGACATCGACGATGTCTATAGCGTCGCTCGCTTCCAGGGCACCCATGGCATCGGGCATGTCCGCCTTGCCACCGAGAGCGATGTTGCACCGGAGGCCTCGCACCCGTTCTGGGCGACCGGCTTTGCCGATATTGCAATCGTCCACAACGGCCAGATTACCAACTACTACAAGATGCGCCGGCGGCTCGAAAAGCGCGGCTATTTCTTCAACACCGACAATGACTCAGAACTCATTGCCGTCTATCTCGCCGACAAGCTGAAAAACGGCGTCACCTTGAAGGATGCCTTGAAAGCCACCATCGAGGACATGGACGGCACCTTCTCGTTCTTAGTCTCGACCAAGGACGAGATCGGCTATGCCAAGGACCGGCTCGCCGCCAAGCCGATGGTCAAATACGAAGACGACAACATCATCGCAATTGCGTCTGAGGAGGTCTCCCTGAACAAGTTGTTCCCGGGCCGCGCACTCGATACCTCCGAACCGGCGCCGGGAACCTTTAACACATGGCAACGATCGATCTCAGCTTAACGCCGGTCCGCAAGGCCAACGAACTCATCAGGCAATATGGCGCCGGCGGCGAAGACGTCCAGATCCTCAACCCCGATGCGCGCCATCATATCGGTGTCGGCCTTACACATCCGATCAAGGTGACGGTGCGTGGCTCGGCCGGTTATTTTTGCGCCGGGCTTTGTGACGGCCCGACGTTTGAAATTGAACGCAATGTTGGCTGGGGCCTGGCAGACAACATGCTCAACGGCACCGTCATCGTAAACGGCAATGCCAGCGCCATCCCTGGCGTTGCGGTGCGCGGCGCTGAGGTCATCGTGCGCGGCAATGTCGGCTCACGCGCCGGCCAGGTGATGAAGGAAGGTACACTACTGTGCGCCGGCAATGCCAATTTCATGGCCGGTTACATGATGTATGGCGGTCGCATGATCATCCTCGGAAACTCAGGCGCCCAGCTCGGCCAGGATATGACCGGCGGTGCAATCTATGTCGGCGGTAAAATCAACGATCTCGGCACCGATGCCATGCTGACCGACCTGCCGGCCGACGAACTGCAGGAACTGATGGAATTCCTGGACAAGTACAAGGTGTCGTTCAACGGCACGTTCCGCAAGGTGGTAAATGCCGGCAAGAAGCTGAAATACGCCCGCAGCGAGCCGCGCGTCCGCGTCATCCCGTTCTTTGAGGCCTCCGGCGACAATGACTATTGGAACGCCAAGGTCCAAGAAGACATTCACGTCAAGGCCCAGATCGGCCGCTACCGCATCCGCGGCTACGGCACCTCGCGCGCCCTGCCGCACTTGTCCGATCTTGCCTTCAAGCGCGATCTGTCGGCGATACCCGCCGATCCGGATGTCGTCGGCAAGGTCAACATGAAGACCGAGATCGGTGGCCGTTCTGGTGCCAACCCAATAAAATTATCGATGCCGGTGATGATTGCCCCAATGTCCTATGGCGCGCTGTCGAAATCGGCCAAGCTCGCCATGGCGATCGCCTCACGACTGTCGGATATCTCGGAGAATACCGGCGAAGGTGGCATGTCCGATGAGCAGCGCGAAGAAGCCAACCAGCTGATCTACCAATGCCTCGCCGGGCGCCTCGGATGGAACATTCACGACATGCAGCGCGCCAATGGTCTCGAGATCTATATTTCCCAGGGCGCCAAGCCGGGCCTTGGTGGCCAGCTCATGGCCAAAAAGGTAACACCGGAAATTGCAAAGATCCGCGGCATCCCGCCGGGCATCGACCTACGTTCGCCGTCGCGCCACCCTGACGTGCTCGGTGCCGATGATCTTGTCATCAAGGTCGAGGAATTCCGCGAGGCGACCGGCTACAAGACCCCAGTTTCTGTCAAGCTGGGCGCCGGTCGAGTTCGTGACGACATCAAGATCGCCTATAAGGACGGCTTCGACTTTGTCGAACTCGACGGTATGCAGGGCTCAACCGGTGCCGCCGGTAACGAGGTGCTCGAATATGTCGGTATTCCGACATTGGCTGCCATCCAGGAGGCAATGGATGCGCTTAAAGAAGTCGGCGGCGACAAAGATATGCCGATCGTTCTGATGGGCGGTATCAAAGATGGTGCCGATGCGGCGAAAGCCATCGCGCTTGGTGCCAGGGCCGTTGCCGTTGGTACCTCGGCGATTATCGCCGGCGGCTGCATCGCCTGTCTGCAATGCCATGTCGGCCAATGCGTCGTCGGCATCGCAACGCAGGATCCAGAGCATGAGAAGCGTTACAACATCCAAGCCGAAGCCGAGAACACCCACCGGTATCTGGAAAGCCTGCGTTGGCAGATGGCTGCCATTGCCCATGCGCACGGCTATGGTGACATTCACGACATGTCGCGCGGCGATTTGGTGGCACTGACCCCGGAAGCTGCCGAGATCACGGGCCTCCCTTATGCGCCGGAATACCGTAATCGGACCGAGAGCTTGCTGGTGGCCTCATGACCATCACCGTCTACGACATCAACCGAATTCGCCCGCCCAAGGTCCCCGATGGCTTCAAGGACGACGGCCAGGACCCGCATTTCGTCGCCGCCCCCTGCCAGGTCGCCTGTCCGGTCGGTACTGATGCGCCCTCCTATATCGCATATATCTGGGAAGACAAGCCCAGCGAAGCCTTTGAGGCAATCACCGCCACCAACCCGTTCTCCTCGATCTGCGGCCGCGTCTGTGATGCCCCGTGCGAGCCTGCCTGTCGACGCGCCGACTCAGACGGCCCCTTGGCGATCCGTAACCTAAAGCGCTTTGTCATGGATCAGCTCGGCAAGGATCATCATCTGCCGCCTGTCGAGGTCACGCGCCCAGAGACCGTTGCGGTTGTCGGCGGTGGTCCGGCTGGTCTCACCGCCGCCCAGGATCTCGCCGAAGCCGGTTTCGAGGTTCATGTCTATGAGATGTCCGATAGGTTAGGCGGCATGATGGTCTGGGGAATCCCGGCGTTCCGCTTGCCGCCCGGCATCATCGAAGAAGACATGGACCGGATGCTCAAACACTGTCCCGGCATCAAGGTGCATCTCAATTGCGGCCTCGATCACGGCGTCACACTGGATGAACTAAAAAAGCGCCATGACGCGGTCTTGCTGACCATTGGGGCATGGTGGGGCAAACCGATGAACGTGCCCGGCGAGGACTCACCGCGCATGGTCGACGGCGTCAGCTTTCTGCGCGAGGTGAACGGCGGCGCCCGGCCCGAGATGCCTGAAACAGTGCTCATCATCGGCGGCGGTGATGTTGCCATGGACGCCTGCCGCTCGGCCAAGCGCCTGCCCGGCTGCAAGCACGTCAAGATCATCTACCGGCGCGGCCCCAACGAGATACCGGCTCGCAAAGAGGAGTTGAAAGGCGCCATCGAGGAAGGCATCGAGGTCGTCTACAACACCCAGCCGGTCGGTGTCGTCGAGGTCGGCAACCGCTTTGCCCTGCGCTGTGTGGAGACCACGCTCGGTGAGCCCGACGAAGACGGCCGACGCCGGCCAGTCAATGTCAAGGGCTCCGAACGCGACATCGACTGCGGCATGGTCATCATGGCCGTCGGTCAGAAGGCCGAGAGCGCTGAACTTTACACCGCCGGCCTGATGGACTGGGACCGCATAAAAACCGACTGGGACACGATGCGCACCGGCGACCCGAAGGTCTTTGCCGCCGGTGACGGAGCCTTCGGCGGCTCGACCATCGTCATGGCCATGATGCACGGCCACCGCGCCGCCTACTACGTCCAGGCGCATCTCGACGGCATCGTCGACCCGCTGCCCTATCGCACACCCTATCGGACCCGCCGCGTGCCGATCGCCCAAGACATCCACTGGGAGGTCTTCCGACGTATCGAGCAGGAATTCCACGGTCTCGGCGACAATCCCGTCGCGTTCCCGGAGATCGAATCCACCTACGACAGGAAGTCGGCGAGAGACGAGGCCGCCCGCTGCTACCGCTGCGATGCCGAGACCGGCTCGTTTGACTACAACGTGCGCACCCGCGAAGACATTTTCGTCATGGCCCGCGCCCGCCCCGAAGATGCCATGCTGCACCGGGAGGTGCTTAGAAAGCGTCTTGACCTGCATCACACGCCCTATGACGAGAATCACAAACCGGCACTGGAGGATCTCGTCTTCCTGCCGGCCAATCTCTCGCGTCTAGTTATCGACCCTTACCGCGATGCCTGCCGGGTCAGCTGCGCTATCGCTGATCAGATCGAGCTGGACCTGCCCTTCCTCGTCGGCGGCTTCGATGACGCGCCCGTGGAACTGCGCCGCGCCCTTGGCGCCGCGCTGGCGCAAAAAGGATCAGCCTATGCTGGCCGCATCCCGCTCGGCGAGACCCGTGCCCCCTGGCTGCAGATCATCAGCGCTACCGAGGACACACCAAGTGCCGATGCCGCTGCCCACATCATCGCATTCCGCGAAGGCTTCAAGCCGGTTGAGATGGTCCGCCAACCTGGCACGCTGCGCGGCCTCGCCGTCAAGACGGCCGACCTCGAACAAGCCATACCGTTCGCGCTGGACGCCGAATTCGATCTCCTCCTCCTCGATGCCACACCGGGAATTACCAGGCCATGGCCCGAACTCTCCGGTTCCCCCGACTTCACCGTCATCCGCGACACCTTGCGTATCCTGCGCCGCATGAACCGTGAGGAGGACATCGACCTGATCTATTTTGGCGGCATCCGCACCGGCACTGACGGTGCAAAACTTGTCGGCCTAGGCGCCAAGGTTTCGATGGTCAGTGTCGCCATGGCGCTCGCCCTCGGCGGCAGGATTGAGGATGGCAAGGTGCTCTTCCGTGGCGACCGCACCGGCGAAGAACGAATTGATGCCGCCGCCTCACTTCTTTCCGCGCTCTCAGCCGAGGCCTCCATCATGGCCCGCTGCACAGGCAAGACGGACGTCCAGAACATCGAACCTGAAGACCTCCGCGCCATCACCATGGCGACGTCGCAAGCCACCGGTATCCAACTCCCAGGCAAACGCCAGATCATCGCTTCAGCGGCTGAGTGAGCCCTCAAACCCTGATATCCTGAATTTTCCCGGTCTAGAGCATGTTCCAGAAGAGTTGCAGCACTTTTCTGATAAGAACATGCTCAGATTCAATACGTTAGCGGACGATTCTCGTTTCAGATTGATTCAATCTGAAACGATCGTGCACTAAGAACAAGTTGTCAGGACGTAGACGGCCACACAGCAAGAACAGCCAACGCCGCACCCGTTCAAAGTATCATTAGCGGTGACGGCCCGGTCGGCGGCGGGAAGGCCCCATCCAACTCCTTTAAGTCCTCAGGGACCAATTGCACATCCAGTGCGGTGGCGTTCGCTTGCACGTGCTCGATCCGCGATGCCTTCGGAATTGTTATTGTGCCATGCCGATTCAGGACCCAGGCAAGTGCGATTGACGCCGGCCCCACGCCGTGCCGCTCGCCGATCTCGCGCAGCGTCTCGTCACTGAGGATTTCCCCCTGCGCCAGCGGCGAATAGGCCATCGTCGCAACACCGGTCAGTCGCGCATCATCCAGGAGATCCCACTCAATACCCCGTTCACCAAGGTTGTATAGCACTTGATTTGCTACACAGCCCTCACCGCCATCGGTATTGAGCACCTCTTGCATGTCCACCGCGTCGAAATTGCTCACACCCCAATAGCGGATCTTGCCCGCAGATTTCAATTGCTCGAACGCCTCAATCGTCTCAGCCAGCGGATAAGAACCGCGCCAGTGCAACAGATAGAGATCGATCACGTCTGTTGCCAGCCGACTGAGGCTGCGCTCACAGGCACTGATCGTTCCCGTGCGCGAGGCATTGTGCGGATAGACTTTGGAAACAACGAAGACATCATCACGCCGCCCGGCCATGGCTTTGGCAACGATCTTTTCCGCCCCGCCCTCGCCATACATTTCCGCTGTGTCAATTAGGGCGAGCCCGAGGTCGAGCCCAGCCTTCAGCGTATCGATCTCACGCATCTGTCGACCCTCACGCTCACCCATGCGCCAGGTGCCAAGACCGAGCGCAGGCACCTCTTCGCCACCTTTCAGCGTAATGTGTTTCATTGACTGATATCTGCGTCCGCGCGCTTTTTGATCACAAGCGGCAAGCGATCCCTTTGTGCGGAAGCCTTGGGTGACGGATGCCGGTTGATCAGCGTAAGATGATCCAGACTGTACTATCCGGATAATGAGGGAGAAGATTATGACCATCGAACGGATCGACACGGCCACCCGCATGAGCCAGGCCGTCATCCACAAC
>JAEKFU010000490.1 GCA_016522385.1 Pseudomonadota bacterium | reverse complement strand
CGTGGCGCCAATCCGATCGTCACGTGCGGATTGAACTTCACCCCGGTCTGGTTCGGCACAAAGGTCTCGACGTACTTAAACAGGAATGGATCAAACGGCGTACCAGACTTATCGGGAACGAACGCTGACTCTTCTCCTCCTTTGCGCGAATAGCCGTTAACGGCGTCGATGACCGTTTGCTGCAGCGCCAGCAATTGCTCGGAGGGATGGATGACGATACCGGCAAGCCCGAGCTTGCCGGTTGGAATGTGATAGAGACCAGTCGCCGTCATTTCGAGGCTGTTCATATCGAACTTCGACCTCACCTCACCCACGGCCGCCAAGACCTTCGGCACGTCGGATTTGGCGACGAACCGCTGGATCAGGGTGACGTGAGGGGCGTGTTCTTCGTCGAGTTCGAACCCTTCGGGGCTCTGCTCGCGCATTCTGGCGTTCCATCTATCGGCTTGCGTCAACATCCTCGGACCTGGCTCAATCAGAACGTCTATGGCGATCAGATCGCTTTGGCCAAGTGCGGGAAACGCCAATATCGCGAATGCCGCAATGAGAAGGATCCTCAGGGTCGTAAGCATTGTCAGCGCTCCAGGGATTGGCGTGGCTGTTGAGAGACCTTTGCCGCCTATTCTCCGATCAATCTCATCGCCTGCGGCAGGACCCAACCATGTTTGGCGATGAATCAGGGAACACCCCCAAGCACTTCGCTGAGCGCTTCGCCGAATGAACCCGACGGCGGTTTCGCGCCGACAATCAACGACAAGGTGGGGGCGATATCGACAGTGTGCACCTTGCGCGCCACACGTTGTGCAGGAATTCCCATGCCGGCAAAAATAATTGGCACGTGGCTATCGTAGCGCCATGGGGACCCGTGTGTGGCGGCAACCCTATTTCCGGCGAATTCATTGATGAAGCGGATAGGTTCGAACACGACATAGATGTCGCCGGATCGACTGGGATTGTAGTTTTTCAGAATCGACTGCATGAGCGGCGTTTGACGCACTCTGCCCGTGCCAAGCGCGCTGCTCGAAACCGCCAGCGCAACCCCGTCAAAGCGCGTGAGTTCCTTGGCCACCGCAAGTTCGACCTCGGCCTGATCGAGCCCCCTGGCCGCAATCGCCTCACGGTTGAGATAAACATACGGATGGAAGTAAGTGGTGATCAGTTCTTCGCCGATACCGAAGCGTTTCTTTAACCGTTGGATCGCGCCGGCTTTGTCGAACAACTTCGGGTCGACGTAGTCGGCTTCGAAACCCAGCTCAGCGAGGTAGCCCGGCGCCTCCGGTCCACCGTGATCGGCGGACAGCACGACGATCGTCCTGTCCAGTCCCACGCGCCTATCAACAAACTTCAACAGCTCGCTAAGCGTGCGATCCAGCCGCAAAATGTTGTCTTCTGCCTCCAGACTTGAGGGACCGAACATGTGGCCCACATAGTCGGTGGAAGAAAAACTGACGGACAGGTAATCGGGAATCTCATCGTTACCGAGCCCTTCGTGCTCGATAACGGCTTTGGCAAAGTCAAGTGTCAGTTCGTCGCCCACCGGACTGATCGTCAGCAGCGTCGTGAAATACTTGCCGTCGGCGTCGCCGTAAGCATGCGGGAACGTGCGCCCGTAGCCGGGTAACGTAGTCTCGAAAGATCTGTCGTCGGCTGCACCGAACAGATAGGTCGACCGGTCATGCAGCAACTCCCAGGATTTGCCGGCGTATCGGTTGGCCGGTTTGCGCGTATTCCATTCGGCAACCCATGGCGGGTAGTGATCGTAGTAGAAGCTGCTGGTGATGAACTCGCCGGATTTCTTGGAGAACCAGAACGCTTTGCCGGTGTGGCCCGCCATCGAGATCGCCCCGCGATCCTTCACTGAAACTCCGAAGACCTTCGACCTTCCGCCGTGATTCAGATTCAGCTCATCGCTGAACGTCGATACCAGGATCGCCGTTGGTGAGCGCCCATTTGATCTGGCAATCTTCTGCGTGGGATCGATCTCCGTGCGTTTGTCGACACCGGCCCCCTTTGTCAACACCGGGTAACGCGCGTCCTCGTCGTTGTACTTCAGCTCGCCGCTGTCCCGATCGAGCCAAACGTTGCCGATCATGCCGTGCACGGCCGGGTCGGCGCCGGTCGCAAGCGTCGCGTGCCCGACGATGGTTTCGTTATTGGCGGCGCGTGATGCGCGTTGCTGTAAACGGTACCGTTGTCCAGCAGATAACGCAGTCCCCCCTCGGCCAGGCGCTCGTAGTAGCGCATCGGCAGATCGCCGCGCAGCTGGTCGACCGTTATCTGTAGTATCAGTCTCGGTTTCAACCGCTGTGCCGCGCTGGCAATGCTGATCACGAAAAACTGAGGTACGGCGAAGAGCACACTGAGCATCCCGACGAGCACTTTGTTGCGCAGTTTCATTATTGCTTCCCCGTGGCTCTTGATGAGGTCTTTAAACACTGTAACGGATTTTCGTAGTCCGGGTTCGGCTGTGATTTCAATCGGTTACCGCAACACATTCGGCAAACCCCTCAGTGGGGGTTTGATATTGCAAGGTCTTTCTTGGACTTTAATTGAGCTGACGGGCAGCTCAAACACCCGCCAGCGACCACTCTCCTGTCAGGCCTCTCGCCTGGAACACAAGACCCTAGGCGAACCACCACCGTTCGGCGCTCTTGCAGCCGTCGAGCGTCCAGTTGCCGGCTACCTTTTCAGGGTGCTGAACCTTGTCCCGCAAGCCGTGCAGGTAGTTGGTGAAGCCCCACAAAACATAGCCACCATCTTCGTGCAGCAGCCGCTGGCACTCCCAATACATTTCCTTGCGTTTGGCGACATCCAGCTCGGATCTTGCGGCAACGACCAGTTCGTTGAACTTGTTCGCTGCCTCGGTCCCCTTCCAGGCCGTATCGTTCCAGTTGGAATCCGCAACACAGCATGTCGCGAACATCCAGTCATTCGTTGGCCGGCCACCCCAATAGGACGTCGTAAAGCCCACTCCCGGCTTGTTCCAGACATCCGACCAGAAGCCATCAGACGGCACACGCTTGACGGTAATGTTGATCCCGACAGGTTCAGCCGACGCTTTCAGCAGCAAGGCCGCATCCGCTGCACCATCGAGCGCGGCCGGGGAAGCGTTTAGTTCAAGATTGATGCCTTCCATTTCGGCCTTTTTCAGATGGAATTTCGCCTTGTCCAGGTCGTATTCACGTTGCGGCAGTTCAGTGTTGTAGAACTGCTGGGCAGGAGAAATGGGATGGTCGTTGCCAACCACACCATGGCCACCTTCAATCTTGGTGATCATTTCCTGCCTCTTGGTGGCCCACTTCAGAGCAAGCCTCAGATCAAGATTATCGAAAGGCGGTGTATCGAGCCGCATGCACATGTTGCGGCTTTGGGTGCCCGTCACCTCCTGCACGCGCAGGCCGGGCGCCTTGGCCAGCAAATGAGCTGTCTTGGGATCAACATTGTCGATCACGTCGACATCACCTGTGCGCAGAGCCGTTTGCCGGGCTGATGGATCGACCAGAACCAGGTGTTCGACCTCGTCGAAATGGGCCCTGTCGGATTTGAAGTAGTTCGGATTGCGCTTGAAGGCTGCGCGAACGCCCGGCTTGAATTCCTCAACGGCGTAGGGGCCGGTCCCATTGCCGCTGTCAATATCGACTTTTCCTTCCCCATCGGATGCCATGATGACGACGCGATAATCGCTGAGGACAAATGGGAAATCGGCGTTGCCCGCCTCCAGTTCCATCACCACAGTGTCATCGCCATCTTTTCGGATGTCCTTGACCTGTGTGAAGAGCGATTTGGATGCAGATGCGCTGTCCTCGCCACGATGACGGTTGACGGAGTGGATGACATCCTCCGGCGTCAGCGATTTGCCGTTGTGGAATGCCACGCCTTTGCGCAGCTTGAACATCCACGTCTTGGCATCAGCACTGGATTCGAAGCTTTCGGCAAGTTCAGGCGCAACTGAGCCGTCGGGCATGATTTCGGTCAGATTGCTGCCCCAACACCAGTTGTTGCAGATCTCGACGACGGCACCGGTGCTCTTCAGCGCATCGAGGCTCTCGGTGGTCGAACCCGCAGAAAACCCCTGGCGCAGCCGTCCGCCTCTCTTGGGCGATGCCGCCAGCGCAGCATCCGACATCGACAATGCGGCTGGCAAGGTGACGCCTGCAGCAACAACTGCGGTGACAAACTGCCGGCGGTCGATCTCCTTGGCCGTCAGTTTTCTCTGCTGTTCAATTATGTATTTCGCCTTCATTGCAATTCCTCCCTAAATCAGCGCGACTTGACGCCTGTCGCTACAAGCAGCACCGCCCCTCTTTCTCAACCGTCAGGCTTCATTGTGCTTTCATCTGCGTCCGCCAGACTGGCATACGCAACCTAGAGACTAGCGATGCGAGGATGCAAAATCCACCACACTGGGCAGTTCGTCCTATGTCCGGTCCTGGCACTCGGCGGACTCTTGATACTCCAACCATCTTCGTTCGCTTCACCCCTGATACGCAACAGACCCGAAATCAGAAACATCCCCCCATAGACTTATGTCCAATTCTTACCCAACGCAACTATTGGTAGCCTGAAGTTGTGATTGTGATTCTCTTACCTTCACAACCTCTATAAATGGCCCCGCACCTTATCCCAGCAGTGTGCGGGGTCATTCCGTTGGAGACCGTCCACAACTCACTCACAGAGCGCCAAGAGGCTCGCAGCAGAAAGGTATTGCGCAGGCTGATCCAATTCGTTCCGAACTTAATGGGTCCTGACACGGTTGGGCTTGTTGTTCATATGCTGTTGATCGTCTGGCCTCTAACGTTGACCGCACCGCAGCTCTTGGTAGCATCCGGTTGGGTCAAAGAGGGGGGACCCAACACCAACCTTGAAGGTCCCGCTGCCTCACTAACCCGCGGGGCCTTCCTTTGATGCGCGACATTGGCGATGTGCCGCAAGCTAACCGGAGTGACGCTGTTCTGAAAGAACGAGGCCGCACGCTGGGAGTTACTCCACGGGGTCTCGGTCACGAGTGTATGTTTGGCATCACAGTTTGAGGCAGAAGGACACCCGCTCCCCTATGCGCACTGAGCTGCATCTAAACATTTCCTGAGGGGTTTACCCGTTGTTAACTATTTGATTGCTACCCCGTTATGGTGGGATGGCCTGCTCGACGAGTAGGATCGATGTGTAAGTTGGGCGATGTGTTCTTTTACCTCATTGTGGCGTCCTGCCTCTTCATCGTGGCGAACTCGATGAACATTCATTTCATGAACCCTGACGAACGCGTGGCCCATCGCAAGGCGATAGAGCGGAACGCACACAAGCAGGTTGAGGCCAGAACGACTGTCAAGGCTAAACGTAGGGACACCATGATCGTCCAGGTCAGCGAGGATCGAGCTGTGCGCCATTGTGATTTGGCCGCGAAGAAGAGGCTCTTTGTCCCGTCATCGTTTGATGCTGACTGGAATTGGACCGCAAAGTTAGTTGGAGACAAGTGGGTCATCAATCGAGACTTCTGGGCGAATTCGGCCTACAGCGGCAAAATGCGCATGAACTATCTCTGCCACATCAACACCGATGGGTCGGGAGGGGCGTTAGAAATGACCACGGGGAGGCGCGCCTAACGCCAGTGTAGATTTCCATCACGCCGTTGATTTTATCTGTGCTGGAAGAATGTTAATACCAGAAAAGCGGCGTGCAAACGCTTAGTTTCTAATTTGAGGAGCTTCAAACCACCCGTATCGACAGCCTAGCATCGCAATGCCAGCTATCGAATTGCGCAATTATGCAGCATTTGGGCAAATTACGACATGTCTTCCAGATAATCACTATTCCGACACATATCCCGCAAAGAATTATCGAAATATTATGATATAATTAAAATACGCATTGAGTTCGTGCGTGAAGTATGGAGTTAGTTTGAGTATGTTGAA
>JAEKFU010000486.1 GCA_016522385.1 Pseudomonadota bacterium | reverse complement strand
GGCCAGCACCGGTCCCAGCTCGCGGGTGATCGCCAAAGACACGATTGACGGCACCACCGATTCTGCATTGAAGCGCGACCCGCCGATATAGATCTGCAGTGCCAGCACGCCGCCGGTGAAAAATGCGGTGAGGCCCACCACCGGCAAGGAATTGTAACCGATGCGAAGCAGTTGATCGAGGACCTGCCGTAAGTAGAAAGGTGGCAGCAAACCTGACACAAGCGCGTTTTGGGTGAACACGGCAAGACGGCCGATCTCAGCACACAACGCTAGCACCACACGGCCAATTTGCGCAAAGAAGTTCACCGCCTGCCTCCGTCAACTCTGTTTCTTACGGGGAAGATCACTCTAAATCGAACGGAGAGTATAGCCGAGCGTAGCGCGAACCCAAATGGGTTAAAATCTCATATGGGATAGTATTTGCCCACCGTGCGATATCGTCAACGGTAACGTGGTCTCCCATGATTTCCGCATTGATGCCGCGGCGGGCAAAGTCCGGAGATATGTCAGTGACATCGACGGTGATCATATCCATCGACACGCGTCCGACGACCGGCGCGTAATGACCGCCGATCATCACATGTGCCGGGCCATCATGGGCCGGATAGCTGAGCGCCCGGGGATAGCCATCGCGGTACCCGACACCGAGCACTGCGACACGCGATTGTCGCCCCGCCTGCCAGGATGCACCGTATCCGACCGCCTCACCAGGAGCGACGTCACGCACTTGGAGGATCGGCGCATAAAGACGCACGACGGGCGACATTGGATTGGGCCGCGAGGAAAACGGATTTCCACCATAAAGCCCGATCCCGGGACGCACCATGTCGAGCGCGAAATCAGGTCCGAGAAAACAGCCGGGTGAATTGGCGATGCTGGCAGGCGCTTGCGGCAGTAGCGCCCGCAGTCGGTTGAATTCGTCCAACTGCTCACGGTTCATCTCCGCGCCTGGATCGTCGCCATTGGACAAGTGGCTCATCACCAAACGCACACCAATGATACCAAGGCTTTGTGGTATGGCGGCAAGCTCTTCGACATCTGCTGCCGAAAGACCCAACCGGTTGATCCCAGTGTCGATGTGCAAAGCGCAGGCCAGACGCTGACCGGTCGCGGCACAGTAATCTGACCACTCGTTGATTTCATCCAACGACCCCAGCACGGGCAAGAGTTGGTGATCGGCATAACAAGGTGCCGATTTTGCCAGCAAGCCGTTCAGGACATAGATGTCGGCGGACGGCAGGACAGATCGCAGCACTGCTCCTTCATGGGGCAGCGCAACAAAGAATGTACTACAGCCAGCTGAAGCGAGCGCCCGGGCAACCGGTTCTAGACCCAGCCCGTAACCGTCGCCCTTGATGGTTGCAGCACAGATTGCCGGTTTCGTGTCCGCGGCCAGCCGGCGCCAATTATCCTGCAACACTTTCAGATCGACGTTAAGTGTTGCGCAGGCCAATTCCGGAGTATCCGGCGGTGGGCCGAATATGATTTGATCGTCCGTCACACCCTCTCCTGTGATGGCGATTCATCATGCGTCACGGATCCGTTGCGACGGCATCCGCGCTAACCAACTGCCGGCCAGAGTTTGCCTGAACCGCGACCACAAAAAGGCAAACGACTCACTCAAACCTTTCCGGCAAATAGTCCTCTGTTATAAGATTACTGAATCGTGTCAAATTCGCGTCAAACTGAAGCTGAATTGTGCCCGTCGGGCCGTGACGCTGTTTTCCGATAATGACATCCGTAATGCCGGTGGCCCGCTCCATTTCTTCCTGCCACTCAAAATGTTCAGGAGTTCCGGCACGTGGTTCCTTTCGTGAAAGATAGTATTCCTCGCGATAGATGAACATCACGACGTCGGCGTCCTGTTCGATGGATCCGGATTCGCGCAGGTCTGCCAGTTGTGGACGTTTGTCGTCGCGGCTTTCAACTTGGCGCGACAGTTGTGACAGTGCCAGAATAGGTACATTCAACTCTTTGGCGAGTGCCTTGAGGCTTGTGGTGATTTCGGTGATTTCCTGAACCCTGCCTTCAGACGCCCGGCGCGATGATCCGGCCAGTAGCTGTATGTAGTCAACCACTAACAGGCCTAGTCCGCGCTGGCGCTTGAGCCGCCTGGCCCGGGCGGCGACTTGGGAAATGGTCAATCCACCGGTCGCATCTATATAAAGCGGCAGTGATTGCAGTGTCTGGCTCACCTCGACGATCTTATGGAATTCCGCCTCGTCGATCTTGCCGCGGCGGATTTTTTCCGACGATACGCCAGATTGTTCAGAGATGATGCGCGTGGCCAATTGTTCAGCCGACATTTCCAGCGAGAAAAACGCCACAACACCGCCGTCTACGACCTTCACCGTGCCGTCAGGGTTGTGATCGGCCCGGTATTTGGCGGCAACATTATACGCAATGTTTGTGGCTAGCGTCGTCTTGCCCATGGCCGGCCGAGCCGCAAGTATAACGAGATCGGATGCCTGCAATCCGCCCATCTTGTCATCGATATCCTTCAGACCGGTGGAAATACCCGACAAACCGCCATCACGTTGATAGGCCGCCGCCGCCATATCGATTGCTTCGGTGAGTGCCGTGCCAAAGGGTTGGAAACCCTGGCCGTAGCGCCCCGTCTCAGCGATCTCATACAGCGACTGCTCAGCCGTTTCGATCAGGTCGCGGGCGGTCGTATCAACCGGCGTGTCAAATGCGTCGTTGACAATATCACTGCCGATACTGATCAGCCGACGGCGTTGCGCCAGTTCATGAATTGCCCGGCCGTATTCCTCGGCATTGATGATTGTGGTTGCCGCTGCGGCGAGCCGCGCCAGATAGACCGGTCCGCCTATTTCGTTCAGTGTCTCATCGGATTCAAAGTAAGACTTCAGCGTCACGGGCGAGGCGAGTTTACCGGCCCGGATCAGGGTCGACGCAGCCTCGTAAATTCGCGCGTGTACAGCTTCGAAGAAATGCCCAGGTTGCAGGAAAGAGCTGACCCGGTCGCAGGCTTCATTGTTGACCAGAATGGCGCCCAGCAGTGCTTGTTCAGCCTCCAGATTCTGTGGCTGCTGGCGGTATTCGGCGGACTCTGAATCCTCACCGCCGGAGCGGTGCCCGAGATCGATCGCTGTTTCCATTACTCGACGTTGATAGCGCACCGGAAAGATGCTGGCGAGATTGACCGCCGACAATCGACCGGCTATCCGCGCTATTCACACCCTACAAAAAAAAGTTAGCAGCATTCCGCGAAAACTCTTGCTTTTCGCAAAACACATTACTGACCGGTTCCGAGAAACCTACCTACTTGATATTAGCCCGATTCGCGCGCTTGCGACCTCCCGGAACGGAAGCAAGTTGCCGCCGCTTGCTGTCGATGCGGCGCAGCCGGTCTTCCTCGCGCTGGATGTAATCACGGGTCAGCGGTAACGCGAGCTTGTCACGTGTCATCTGGATCTGGAAGTTGTTGAGATAGTCATACCTGAAGCTGCATTCCGATCCGGACAGGTAGAATTCCCACATCCGGCAAAAACGTTCGTCATAGATCTCCTTGGCCCGGTCGCGGTGGTCGGCGAACCGCTGCCGCCAGGACTTGAGCGTTTCGGCATAATGCATTCGCAGCACTTCAATGTCAGTCACATAAAGACCGCTCTTTTCAATATGAGGTAAGACTTCCGACAATGCCGGCATACTGCCGCCTGGGAAGATGTACTTGCCGATCCAGGCACTAGTCGGGGCAGGGCCGTTCGACCGTGAGATCGAGTGCAGGCACGCCACGCCGTCTGGTTTCAGCAGCTTGTGCACGTGATCGAAGAACTCGCGATAGTGACCTACACCGACATGCTCAAACATGCCCACCGACACGATCCGGTCGAAGCTGTCATTGAGCAGTCTGTAGTCGGTAAGCTCGAACTTGACCCGGTTATCCACGCCACGCTGCTGTGCCCGCTCATTGGAAAGTTTGTACTGCTCCTTCGACAGCGTCACGCCGGTTACCTCGGCATCACAGACTTCAGCCAGGTAAAGACCGAGCCCGCCCCACCCTGAACCGATGTCAAGCACACGCATACCCGGACGTATATCTAGCTTGGCCGCCAAATGCCGCTTCTTGGCACGTTGTGCATCTGCCAGCGATATGCCCGGGAATTCGAAATAGGCGCAGGAATATTGCCGGTCGCGGTCGAGGAACAGATCATACAGCTCACCGGACAGATCATAGTGGTGAGCCACGTTTTCGCGCGCCTTGCCGACCGGATTGTATTCCTGCACCCGGCGCACTGCCGAGCGCATCTGTCTGAGAACATCCAGTGCAGGTATCCGCCTCATGTCGGCCAGGTTCATCGACGCCAACGCCAGCAGATCGTAAATGGTACCGTGCTCAAGTTCCAGTCCGCCATCCATGTAGGCTTCGCCCAGAAACAAGTCCGGGTGAATGGCCAGTTTCAGAACTGTTTGGTAATCGTTGATCCTGACAACGACTGCATCGCCCGTACCGTCGCCGTAATTGTGGCGCTTACCCGACGGTTCGACGACTGTCAGCCGGCCGGTAGTAAAGACCGATCGCAACATATTTCGAAACACAAACAACATGTTCGTATCTCTCTTACGGAACGCTTTTTCTTGTTAGTCGTGCGCTCCAGGACCTCCCATGCCAGGCAAATTTTGCCCTACCGTAAATATAGTCACAAACCTGTTTGGCGACAATAGGTCGCGGGTATGCGTTGATTTGATCCTGTGTCCGCGAAAAGATCAGTCAGGGCAGTTTCCCGGTCCGCAGAAAGATTGTGGCTGCCAGTGACCTGGCAGCCATACAAATTCTGCGTGACAAAGATTACGCGTTATTTTTGGGTGTCCTCAGGTGTGTCAGCCGCATCCGGTGTGGCTTCGGCCTCTGGTGTGTCGCCATCGCCTTCACCATTTCTTGCGCTTTCGGATTCTTCTGCGGCGAACAGCTCTTCTGCCGCCTGGCGGGCTTCTTCGCGCTCGGATTGGGTGCCGATCAGGACTTCACCGCGCGCTTGCGCCTCGGCTTCATCCTCAGTTCGGGCCACATTGATGGACACTTCGACAATGACTTCTGGATGCAGTGAGACGCGCACCGTGTACAGTCCGATCGTTTTGATTGGCGCATCGAGCAGCACATTATTCCGTTTGACCGGGATTCCGCCGTCCGACGCGGCAGCCGCAATGTCGCGCGTCGATACCGAGCCGTACAGCTGACCGGATTCGCCGGCCTGTCGGATGACCACATAGCTCTGACCATCGAGCTTTTCCGAATCTGTTGCGGCGGCCAGCCGGCGTTCTTCGTTTTTTGCCTCGATGGCTGTGCGGTCGGCTTCGAACTTCTCCCGGTTTGCAGGTGTTGCCCTGAGCGCCTTCCCGCTCGGCAGCAGATAATTGCGGGCGTAACCGTTCTTGACCCGCACCGTGTCGCCAAGCGCGCCGAGCTTGTCGACCCTTTCCAGCAAAATGACTTCCATTATCGTTCTCCTTCTTGCGAACTGTTGATTGTTGGTGTCGAGAATTCAATCATTTTTACCGGTCGTGGCTGCCGCGCGTCGCCGCCGCAGATCAAATATAAGATCCACCAGGGCCAGGACTACCAGCGGTAGCATTATCACCCAGCTCAGAACGAACAGCGCCGCATAAGTCGTTGCCAGCATGAAGGGGCGCATTGGATTGCCCAAGGTGACGCCGTGCAACACCGCCAGACCGATAATGGTGAATATTGTGGTCATGAGCGCCACACCGACCAGACCGATCAGGCCAATTGTGCCTGGCACAAAAGAGGCACAAATTGCAACGGCGATGGCCAAGGTGGACGTCCGCGGCAGCGCATAACTGCGGAATGCTGCCCAGGGGCGCGGCGACCGTCCCGAGGTATTGAGAATTCGCGAGGCGGCCCACAGATTGAACAAGGTGGACAGCAGCCAGACGCAAGCGCCGATAGGTGCGGCGAATTTGCTGAACACCTGAATTGCCTGTTGGACCCTTGTCAGTTCATCGGGACCGACGCCTTCGGTCACTTGGGCGACGACGGCGTCCAGACTGTTTTTGACGATTGCCTCGAAACCTTCCGCACTTCCGCCGATGACGAAAATTGTGATCGTCATGAGCGCGCAGGCGATCAGTGCACACCACAAGATGAGTCGACCTTCAGGATACCACTCGACATCATCATCGGCCGCTTCGCCCTCAACCGCACCGCCGACACCGGCCGGGCGGTTTTTCAACGCCAGATGCGACAGAACGACCGGTGCGATGGCTGTTGAAATAACAAAAAAGATACCCGGCTTGATGCCGATGGTCGCCGACAGGACCAGCGAACCGACCAGCCCGCCGGCTGCTGCCGTGACGGCTCCCCAGCCCAGACCAGCCAGAAACAGCGGCAACGGGGCAAGATAAAACAGGATTAGTGAAAATGGCGAGCCGGTGACAACCGTCGCATGTAAGGCGACAGCAGCCAGTCCAGCGCCTAAGCCAATGAAAATCCAGTTTTGCATCGTTTGGGCTGTCCCTCATCTGCCGGCGGCCTCCTCCTGGGATGGATGCCGGGATGGGTTAGAAGCGGGTCGGAAAATCCGGCCGCCCCAACCTTGGCGCTATGGCCTATTTCACAATATATGGCAGCAATGCCAGAAAGCGAGCCCGCTTAATCGCCCGGGCCAGTTCACGTTGCTTCTTTGCCGAAACTGCGGTGATCCTACTCGGCACGATCTTGCCCCGCTCGGAAACATAGCGCTGCAGCAGCTTGACGTCCTTGTAGTCGATTTTCGGCGCGCCTTCGCCGGAGAACGGGCAGCTCTTGCGGCGGCGGAAAAACGGGCGGCGTCCGCCTGATGCTTGCATGGCCATCAGCTATCCTCCTCTTTGGCGTCAGCTTCTTCGACTGGTGCTTTACTTTCGGCAGGCGAATCGTCTGCCTTGTCGGCTGCCGGTTTTGCATCACGCTCGCGCGGTTCCCGGTCATCGCGGTCCCGCGGACCGCGATCATCACGGTCGCGGCCACGGCCCGAGCGCATCTGCACCGACGGCCCATCTTCATGTTCATCGACCCGGATGGTCATGAAGCGGATGACGTCATCATTGATCGACATCTGACGTTCCATTTCCTTTACCGCTTCAGCCGGTGCGTCGACATTCATCAGCGTATAATGCGCCTTGCGGTTTTTCTTTACCCGGTAGGCGAGGGGGCGTACGCCCCAGTATTCAGTTTTGCCGATCGATCCATTGTTGTCTTCCAGTATCGATTTGAACTGCTGCGTCAGTGTGTCGACCTGTGCGCTCGACACGTCTTGTCGCACCATAAAAATATGCTCATAGAGCGCCATGGAATTAGGCCTTCTCAGTTGTACTCATCATCAAGCGGTCCGGCGCAGAGCCTCTTCCGGACCTTCGGTAGGCCCGGAAAAGAAGTTTCCGAAAGAGCGGAGACACCGGAAGCCGGAGATCAAACCCCTGTTGCGCGCGTTAGCGTTACCCACAACCTTCCGTTCAGCCCCCAACCGGACGCCGCTTGCTGGCGCGCGTTATAGGCACTTCGGTCCATTTTGCAAGCACGAAGTGCTTTCCGGGGTTGGGCACGACACCCGTAAATGTCGATTGCTCCTAGGCCAGCGTAGTTTCGGCAAGCCGCACCCAGTAGGAACAGCCATGCGGAATGATGTCGTCGTTGAAATCATATTCCGGATGGTGGAGCCCCGCGCTTTTGCCGTTGCCAATCAGCATGAAGGCACCTGGGCGTGCCATGAGCATGTAGGAAAAGTCCTCGGCGCCCATCTTCGGAGTGATATTGCGGGTGACGCGCTCCTCGCCGGCGACAAGGCTGGCGGCATCACCTGCCCGGACTGTCTGTTCGGGGTGGTTGCTGGTGACCGGATAGGGTTGCCCGAATACAACTTCCGCCGATCCGCCATAGCGTGTAGCGATTTCGCTGGCTGTGGCTGAAATCCGCTTCATCAGATGATCGCGCACGTCATTGTCCATCGTCCTAAGCGTGCCGCGGAGCTCGGCCGTCGACGGGATGACATTGAAGGCATCACCGGCATGGAATTGAGTGATGGAGATGACCACCGGCTTCATCGGATCGCGGCTGCGCGACACCAACATCTGCAAGGCCTGTACGGTCTCAGAGCCTATAACGATGGGATCGATGCATTCATGCGGGCGTGCGGCATGGCCGCCATAGCCCGTAATCGAGATTGAAATGTCATCGGCCGACGCTAGCAAGGGGCCGACATTGGTTGCGAATTCGCCAACCGGCAAACCGGGCATGTTGTGCAGCCCATAGACTTCCTCGATGCCGAAACGGTCCATCATACCGTCTTCAACCATCTCGCGCCCGCCGCCGCCGGCCTCTTCCGCGGGCTGGAAGATCACCGCAACCTGACCATTGAAATTCCGCGTTTCGACAAGATATTTCGCCGCCCCGAGCAGCATGGCCGTATGACCGTCATGACCGCAGGCATGCATCTTGCCTTCGACTTTTGAGGCATAGGGGCGGTCGCCGGATTCGTGGATCGGCAATGCGTCCATGTCGGCCCGCAGCCCGATACAGCGTTTGCTGTCGCCCTTGTGCCCACGGATAATGCCGACCACGCCGGTCCGGCCGATGCCGGTTACCACTTCATCCACACCAAAAGACGTCAGCTTGTCGGCCACAAATCCGGCGGTGCGCTTGACATCGAAGGACAGTTCAGGATGCGCATGAATATCCTGCCGCCAACCGGCAATCTCGTCATGGAATTCGGCAATTCGGTTGATGACGGTCATGATCAGTTACCTCTGACTTTTGGTGTGCCGCCAGCTAACACATGTGCATAGCGCTCGGCATCGATGTTTCCACCGGACAAGATGACGCCAACCCGTTTGCCGGCCATTTCCTTGTACTCTTGCATCAACCCCGCCAGCGCCCCGGCGCCGGCGCCCTCGGTAATGTTGTGGGTTGCCTGATAGGCAAGTCGCATCGCCTCGGCAACCTCATCGTCGTTGACTTCGACGATCCGGGTGGCGCCCGTGATGATGTAATCGAGCGCTTCGGGGTGCGGAATGCGCACGGCCATGCCTTCAGCAAAGGTGCGCACGCTGTTGGTTGGCACCGGCTTGCCGGCTTTGTAGGACAGCGCATAGGTGTTGGCTTCGCTCGACACCACGCCAATTACCTCGGTCCTCAGCCCCAGCATATCACGCGCTGCGATCACCCCGCAGCATCCCGAGCCGAGACCGATCGGTACATAGACGGCATCGAGTTCGCCTGCCGCCGCGAACAGCTCGTGCGCATAGGTGGTCACACCCATCACTAATTCTCGGTGAAACGACGGCACAATGTCCAAGTTGCGCTCGCCGGCCATCTGTTCCATCGCGTCCTTGGCAGCGTTGAAATCGTGCCCGATCTCGACAAGCTCGGCGCCGAGCGACCGCATCGCTGCGTTCTTCTCGGTCGAGTTGTTCTCCGGCACCACGATTACCGCCGGCACACCTTCGCGCCTGGCGGCAAACGGGATCGACTGACCATGATTGCCGGTCGAGGCGGTGATCACCCCGTTGCTCTGTCCACGCTCGCGCCGAAGTCGCATATGCACCAGTCCACCACGCACCTTGAAGGCGCCGGTCGGCGTATGGTTTTCATGCTTCACCCACACTTCGACTCCCAGCGCATCTGCAAGCAGCGGCCAGTTGTGCTGCAATGTCGGCGCCATCGTTTCATAGACGATGCTTCGCGCTTTTTCGTATTCGGATGGTGTATACACGGCTCCTCGACTCTGCTCGATTCGAGCCTCATTCATACGCGCCCAGACAATTATGACAAGTGCAGTGATCGATGTGTGCAGGCAATACAGCGGTTCGAATTGACTCCCTGGAGGGCATTGCAACATCATGCGATATCGATTGAAATGCCGTGCAATGTCGGCCACTATCATGCGTCACATATGTGTCTTCAGACATAACTAAGAACTCAAAATGGGACATGACGCAAAAGGGAGTTAAGCTCATGAGAATGCAGGAAATGAGAAAGGCGGTTGACAAGGGAAAGATGTCGCGCCGCGACTTTATACAGCTGTCGATGGCTGCCGGCTTCACGCTGGCCGCCGCGAAGGAATTGTATGTCGATACGGCGCGTGCCGAACCCAAAAAGGGCGGCACTTTCCGCGCTGGCATCGGCCACGGGTCAACCACCGACTCGCTCGATCCAGCAACGTGGGAAAACTCCTTTACCGGTGACATTGGAACCGGCCTGGTTGGTGATCCACTGGTCGAGATAGATCAGACAAACAATGTCGTCCCGGCGCTTGCGGAGAGCTTTGAGTCGTCGCCTACGGCTGATAAATGGGTCTTCAAGTTGCGCAAAGGTGTAACGTTCCACAATGGCAAGACGCTGACGTCTGCCGATGTGGTTGCATCGTTCAACCACCATCGCGGTGAAGACACGAAGTCAGCGGTCAAGTCGGCCTTAAAATCGATCAAGGACATCAAGGCGGACGGACCGGATACGGTGGTCTTTGATCTGGAAGCCGGCAGCGCGGACTTTCCCTATATCACCTCCGATTATCACCTGGTCATCTATCAGGCCAACGACGACGGATCCATGGCCTGGGAGAAGGGCATCGGCACCGGCGCGTTTATACTGGAGAGCTACGACCAGGGTGTAAGCCTTAAGGCAAAGCGCAATCCGAACTACCACGGCGAAGCCTATTTCGATGAAGTTGAGATGCTTACCCTCGGCGATGTGGTCGCTCGAGCCAATGCCCTCAAATCGGGCGATGTGCACTATATCGACCGTCCGGATCTGAAGACACTTGGATTGATGAAACGGGATCCGAATATCGAAATCGATGATGTAACTGGTTTTGCCCACTATGTTGCGCCGATGAATGTTACCGTGGCACCGTTCGACAATGTCGACGTGCGCAAGGCACTCAAATATTGCTTCAAGCGTGATGAGATCGTCAAAAAGGTGCTGTTCGGCCATGGCACGCCGGGCAACGACAATCCGATCGCACCGGTGATCAAATTTGCGACACAGCCGGAGCCGATCCATCAGTACGATCCCGACAAGGCCAAGTTCCACCTTAAGAAGGCTGGCCTCAACTCGCTCAGTGTTGACCTTTCGTCGTCCGACGCTGCCTTTGCTGGCGCCGTGGATGCCGCGCTGTTGATGAAGGAACATGCCAAGGCCTGCAACATCGACATTAACGTTGTTCGCGAGGCGTCAGACGGCTATTGGTCGAATGTCTGGATGAAGAAGCCCTGGTGCTTCTCCTATTGGGGTGGCCGGCCGACCGTCGACTGGATGATGACAACGGCCTATGCCGAGGGTGCTGCCTGGAACGACACTTTCTGGAAGAACGACAGATTCAACGAGTTGCTCAAAGCTGCCCGGGCGGAGATCGATGAGAAGAAGCGCGCTGAGATGTATGCCGAGATGCAGCAGATCCTACATGACGACGGCGGCATCATAGTGCTGATGTTCAACAACTTCGTTTCCGCCCACTCCAAGAAGGTGGCGCATGGCAAGCTTAACTCGAACTACGATCATGACGGCGGTCACATCTACCGCCGCTGGTGGTTCGTCTGATCGAATGCGGTTTGAATAGCAACAATGCGGTCGGCACGTTCTGCCGGCCGCCGCCCAGATTGCATCAAAATTGTCTAACCACTATGCCTGCCTCGGGCTTGACCTGAAGAAGACGGCGAGATTGCTGCGCTAGCGCCCTGGTAATTGCAATGAGTGCGGAAGAATTGGGCTTTGATCCCACACGGCTGCAGCGCATCCAGGATTGGATGCAGCGCTATGTTGATGACGGTAAGCTGCCATTCGCGGCCACAATAGTTTCCCGGCGCAACCGCGTCGCTTGGCAGGGGCACGTCGGCGAGCGCGACGTCGAGAGCAGGCTACCTTATGCGTCCGACACGATCACGCGCATTTACTCCATGTCGAAGCCGGTCACTTCGGTCGGCCTGATGATGCTCTATGAACGCGGCCTGTTCCATCTCGACAACCC
The DNA here is from genome assembly GCA_016522385.1 of Pseudomonadota bacterium. Classification (GTDB taxonomy): domain Bacteria; phylum Pseudomonadota; class Alphaproteobacteria; order Rhizobiales; family Aestuariivirgaceae; genus JABDJG01. Next base: position 17,853 of record JAEKFU010000486.1, on the reverse strand, counting down.
GATTGAGGACTACCTGCCCGAATTTGCCGGGCTCAAAGTTCTTCGCAAAGGAGCACAAAGCCTCGATCAGGTCGAAGCGCTCGGCACCAAGCCAACAGTCCACAATCTGCTGACCCATACCGCCGGCCTCACTTACGGGTTCCAGGGTGGCATCTTGGGCAAGGCATACAAAGAGCACGATGTCGATTTTGGTCCAGGCGGCAAGGGACTTGCTGACACAACACAGCGCCTGACGAAATTGCCACTGTCGTTTCAACCCGGGGCAGAATGGAACTACTCAGTTGCCACAGATGTGCTTGGCCGGCTGATCGAGGTGATCAGTGGTAAACCGCTCGATCAGTATTTTCACGATCGCATTTTCGTACCCCTGGGTATGGGTGATACGGGATTTGCAGTTCCGGACGAAAAGCTCACCCGGCTGGCCAACCTCTATGCGCCGGATAGTGATCAGGGTTTGATACTCCATGAGGCAGCGCAGGATAGTGCGTACCGCGCTGATCGGGTGGTAACCTTTTCCGGCGGCGGCGGACTGTTGTCGACTGCCGGCGACTATCTGAAGTTTGCCGATATGCTGCGCATGGGCGGCCATGCCGGTGACGAGCGCCTTTTGTCGCCACGGACAGTCGACTTCATGACATCGAACCACTTGGCGGGCGATCTTGCATCGATGGGTCCGGAGACCTGGTGTGAGACGTCATTTCATGGTGTTGGGTTCGGACTCGGATTTTGGGTCATGCTGAGCCCGCCGACTGCCCAGATGTTCGGCAGTATCGGTGATTACGGCTGGGGCGGAATGGCCTCCACCGTCTTTTGGAATGATCCGCGCGAGGATATGTCGGTTGTCTTCCTCACTCAGCTTATTCCGTCTGATTCGTATCCCCTGCGCAAGGAACTGCGCGCACTTGTCTACCAGGCCATGGTCGGCTGATCACCAACACGATTTCGTGCTGCTTCACACAATTGGCATCGCGCATTCGTGATGGCACTTGTGATCGCTCGTTCATGTTAGGTCGAAGAGCGTGTCACTATCTCTTGCGTAAACATAAAGCGGATTATCCCCATCCAGCCTGGTCACAAAGGAGACTTGACATGAGCACGAACTTCACCAGCATTTTCACATCTGGTCTAACCGCCGCTGCCATGGTGGCCGCACTCTTCATTGCCGGTCCGGTACAAGCAGAATCACGCACATTTCCCTATGGCACCTTGGGTTCAGCCAAGTATGAGGGCGTCGCCCCCGCTCATGTGCGCAAGTCGTACAACCGGTCCTTCAACAAGTCCCTAAAGCGCAGTCGTTCTGCCTTGCGGATGAAGCGCAAGAATCGGCCCAAAGGCTTCCACTCAAGAACCCGTATCAAAATCAGCCGTTAGTGGACCGTCGGATCTGAGATCTACGAAGGCGGCTCTGCCGCTGCTCGCCTTCGTCGGTTTGGCGCAGGTCGGTGTTTCAGACATGATCGCGGCAAGGTTCGCCGCGATCATGCGCATCACCGGCAAAACTTCAACGTTAAACGTCGCAGAAAATAGTTGTTCAGCGTACCGGTGGGTCAGACTATTTGGAACTGACCCGCGAACTCACCCCATGCCCATCCCCTTGTCTGCCAGTTCCTGTTTGGCCGCATCCGTCTTGCCGAGATCGGCAATCCCCATGCCTTTGAGCACATAATGCGTTTTGGAAAACTGGATACCCTGATAGCCGACAATCTCGATCCGGTTCCCCCATGGATCGTAGAAATCGAGAAATCGGCTGGATACGATCTCGATGCCCATTTTGTCCAGCTTTGCGCGAACCGCCTCCTTGTCGTCAACCACGAGGCCAAAGTGGCGTTCGTCATCCTGCGACTGGTGGCGTCCTTTTGACAGGGCAATAAACTGGTCGCCAAGATCAATGAAAGCCATGGTCTCGCTCTTCGACCGCAAGGTGAATTGGAGGAACTCCCCGTAAAATGCCAACGCCTCGTCGATGTCGCCAACTTCCAGGGCCACATGATTGATCCCAACGGCACGTGCTTTCCTGTTCATCGTCACTTGATTTGCCTTTCTGTCAGACTGGTTGCCGCTGTCGGCTCCCCGATTGGATATAGGCATGCATAACCTCTCCGGCGAACGGTACAATGTATTCTTGTTGCATTGGCTCGTGTAATCGTCGCTATATGCGCGAGCGGATTCTCTTCAGGCAGACCCATGTTTACCATTGCATTTCTGCGCAATCACTGGCGCGAATTGTTGTTCGGCTTTGCCATGTGCTTTCTGTCGAGTTTCGGTCAGACCTTTGTGATCTCCCTTTTTGGTGGTGAGATTCGCGCCGAATTCGGTATTACCGAAGGTGAACTGGGGTCAATCTATTCGATTGGCACCATCGCCAGCGCTGCCGTGCTGGTCTGGTCCGGTCGGTTGGTCGATCACTTGCGATTGCGTGACATGTCGGCGCTGGTGCTGTCGGGACTGGCGATAACCTGCATTGCCATGGTGCTGCTGACCGGCCCGTTGATGTTGGTCTTTGTGGTCTTCGGCCTGCGCCAGTTCGGCCAGGGTCTCGCGAGTCACACCGGCGTCACGGCAGCGGCGCGCCGTTTTGCCGCCGAGCGTGGACGCGCGGTGACCATTGCTGCGCTTGGCTATACGGCCGGTGAGGCGCTTTTGCCGGTCAGCATCGTTGCCGTCATGACAGTTTCCGGGTGGCGCAACATCTGGCTCATGGCCGCAGCGTTACTGTTTGCTGCAATACCGGCAATCCGCTGGCTGATTGGGCACGGGCATGGTGAACCGCAAGCTGTGGCCGCCGCCGGTACGCGCCGCATTGCCACCGGGATCGATCACACTTCGGCCGAAGTGCTGGCCGAGCCCAGTCTGTGGCTGCGCATGCCGGCGATCATGGCGCCATCATTTATCTATACAGGCCTTATTTTTCATCAAATCTCGATCGTTGAGGCAAAGGGCTGGTTGCTCACTCATTGGGCTGGAAGTTACCTGATCTTTGGCACAGCGACGGCGTGCACGGTGATAGCAGCCGGTCCTCTAGTGGATCGCTTCACGTCCCGTCGGCTGATCAAGTTCTTGCTACTGCCGCTGATGCTGTCCTGCATGGTTCTGTGGTACGGCAATGCCGGGTGGATCATTCCGGTCTTTATGGTGATGATGGGCGTGAGCGCCGGGCTGGCTCAGGTAATGTTTGGCGCCGTGTGGGCCGAACTCTTCGGTGTGAAGCATCTCGGCGCAATCCGCGCCCTGGCCCAGGCCGCAATGGTGTTCTCTAGCGGCCTTGCGCCTGCAGCAATGGGGCTGGCGATGGATCGAGGCGCGTCCATCGAAACGATCTCTCTGTCCTGTGCGCTCTATTGCATCGGGGCATCTGCATTGGTACTAGTTGCACCGGCGCCTCGCAAGGAAGCGCTTGAAAGTGAAATGTGACGTTCGACCGCAATTTGGACCAAGTTTTTGCCTAAACGCTGGCCCGGGGGCACTTCTGGGGCATGCATTTTTTGAACAAAGAATGCGAAGCATGTCTATGAAATCATTCACACTTCTTGCCGCATTTTTGCCTGTCCTGGCAGTGCCTGTGGTTGCTGAGGCCAAGACGACGAAATGCAAAATTTCCGTTGTCGGTGGCAAGTTCAAGGGACGCACCTACTCGCTCAAGATGAAAGACGGCAAGTTTGTCGACAATTCAGGCACCGAAAGCTCGAACCTGCCCGGTTGTGTAGCGAAGAAGTACCTCTACGGCCGCTGGTATCATGTCTGCCAGAACAGCAAGATCATCGTCTACCGCCCTGAAGAGACGCACCCGGAAGGCTGGAAACGGTTGGCGGCAAAGAACCTTAAGAAGTACAAGCACAACTGTCTTTAGCCAGCATGGAACTTGGCCTGTCCTCTGAGATGGTGCTGTTTGTTGCAGGGGCGCTTGTTGCCGGCTTCACCACCGGGCTTGCAGGCTTTGGCGCAGGCCCGGTTGCACTGGCTGTCTGGCTGCACATCCTGCCGCCTATGGTTGCTGCACCGGTCATCGTACTGTGCGTCGGCGCTGCCCAGGTGCAATCTTTCATGATTGTCCGCAGCTCGTACGATTGGCAGCGTGTGTGGCCTTTCTTAGCCGGCGGTGTTTTGGGCATCCCGGCAGGAACCGCCATTCTGCTATATGTTTCCGCCGACGTGCTGGCCCGTGCCATTGGAATTTTCCTCATTGCATATGCGGCAGTGTTCCTGCTGACTCGAACCACTGTCCGCATTACTGATGGCGGCAGATCGGCTGATGCAGCCGCCGGCTTTGGCGCCGGCGTTGCATGTGGCGCCGCCGGTCTTCCCGGACCGCCGATGAACATATGGTGCAGCCTGCGTGGATGGCCCAAAGACGTCCAGCGCGCTACTTTCCAGCCGTTCAACATGGTCATGGTTGTTACCGTTTCAGCCGTTTTCGCGCTAAACGGTCTTGTCACCGCTAATGTGGCATGGTTGGCGCTTATCGGCTTGCCGGCGATTGCCGTCGGCGCCCGCATTGGCATTACTGCCTACCGCCGAATAGATGACGCGCAGTATCGCACGCTATTGCTCTACTTGTTGCTGTTTGCCGGCGTATTCATCGCCGCGCGCTGACTATTGAGAACGATTGGCCTCCGCAACCTCGCGAACAACGTTCAAAAAATGCTCCAGATCCCTGGTCTTCATCTCAGGATCTTTGCCCAGATCGTCCCACTTCCGCAGACGCAACGCATCCTCGTAATTGTCGATCTTCTCGAACTCGGCGATCTCGGCGGCGTTCATCGGTCCGCCTTGGATCTTGAGCGTATGCATCGAGGCCGGCGAGAGTTTCGCGAAATAATCCGGATCAGTGGCACAAAGATAGCGCTTTGAAGCAACATGCAGCCGCACCGGCTCAGTAACCTCGGGACCAAACCAGTCTTTCAGGAACGCTTCTCCGAGATTCTCGTGGAATCGATCCTGGCCGCGTGCTTGTGCCTCTTCGAATTCATCATGCAGTAGGTGCCCGATATCATGCAAGAGTGCTGCCGCCACAAGGTGTTTCGGTGCGCCCTCATTCTCGGCGGACTGGGCGCACTGTAGAGCATGCTGTACCTGCGTCACCGCCTCGCCACCATAGAGCGCGCCGCCACTAGAGGCGAGCACCTCACGCAACTTGTCAATAAGTCGATTGCTGTCTCTCATGAACATAGCTTTCTTTGAATGGAGCCCTTTGTCAATTGGAGTTCCGTGTCTCGTGCTTGACTTTCCAATCCGCGCATGGTTCTCCCCCCGTCGAGCAAGCGGCAGCAACAAATTACGAGGGTTAGGCGGGTGAACACAGCGTTTACATTTCCCGGTCAAGGTAGCCAGCAGGTCGGCATGGGCAAAGCCCTGGCTGACAATTTTGAAGTAGCGCGCGATGTCTTCATGGAAGTCGATGATGCACTCGATCAAGACTTGTCGGCGGTTATGTGGAACGGGCCACAGGAAGACCTGACACTGACCGAAAACACCCAGCCGGCTCTCATGGCAGTCTCGATGGCGGTTGTCCGTGTACTAGAGGCCGAGTTCGACATCACAGTTGCCGAAACCGCCAGTTTTGTCGCCGGACATTCCCTAGGTGAGTACTCGGCCCTCGCAGCAGCGGGAGCATTTTCGGTTGCCGATGCAGCACGTTTATTGAAACTCCGCGGCCAATCCATGCAAGCGGCAACGCCGGTCGGAACCGGGGCGATGGCCGCATTACTCGGGCTGGATTTCGACGTCGCAGCTGCAGTTGCCGCTGAAGCAGCGCAGGACGAGGTTTGTCAGGCGGCCAATGACAATGCGCCTGGTCAAGTCGTTGTCTCCGGCCACAAGGCCGCTGTCGAGCGCGCGCTCGAAATAGCAAAGGGCAGGGGGGCCCGCCGTGCAGTGCTGCTACCGGTTTCAGCCCCGTTCCATTGTGCCTTGATGCAGCCGGCGGCTATGGTCATGGCTGAGGCCCTGACTGCGGTTCAAATGCGCCCGCCATGTGCACCGCTAGTTGCAAATGTGCTGGCGGGGCCCGTTACCGAAGCTGATGAGATCCGCGAACGCCTTGTCGAACAGGTTACTGGCACCGTGCGCTGGCGCGAAAGTATCGGTTACATGGCCGCACAGGGCGTTGGTCTGTTCTGCGAACTTGGCGCTGGCAAGGTCCTCTCGGGCATGGTCAAGCGCAACGCGGACCAGGCCGCATCGCTTGCAATCGGCACGCCAGAAGACATTTCTGCCGCTGCGGCCCAGTTGAAAGGATAATGCCGATGTTTGATCTGACCGATAAATGCGCACTCGTAACCGGTGCGACCGGTGGCATTGGTGCTGCAATTGCCAAGGCGCTGCATGGCGCCGGTGCTCAGGTTGCCCTTTCGGGTACGCGCATTGGCGTGCTGGAAGAGCTTGCCGGCCAACTCGCCGAGCGGGTTCACGTGTTACCGTGCAACCTGTCCGATGCTAATGAGGTGGAAAAGCTCATTCCGACTGCCGAAGCGGCTATGGGCCGGGTCGACATTCTGGTCAACAATGCCGGTATTACGCGCGACAACATTACAATGCGTATGAAGGACGAAGAATGGGCTCAGGTGCTTGATGTTAACTTGAGTGCAGCGTTCCGGTTGGCGAGGGCCGTTATGCGCGGCATGATGAAACGCCGTAGCGGTCGGATCATCTCGATTACTTCCGTGGTCGGCGTCACCGGTAATGCTGGTCAGGCCAACTATGCCGCGTCAAAAGCCGGACTCATAGGCATGTCAAAGTCATTGGCCCAGGAGCTTGCAGGCCGCGGTATCACGGTCAATTGTATCGCGCCTGGTTTCATAGAAACTGCCATGACCGACGCGCTCAACGACAAGCAGCGTGACGCCATCTTGAATAATGTGCCGGCGGGTCGCCTCGGCACTGCAAACGAAATTGCATCTGCAGCGGTTTTTCTGGCGAGTAACGAAGCTGCCTATGTCACCGGTCAGACACTGCACGTGAATGGCGGCATGGCGATGATTTAGCGTCGCCCAAGGCCAATCTGGTGCTGTCAATGCTCAAGTTCCAACTGATGCAGATGGCACTTTGTCACACGCTTGATATATGATAGGAAGCCGAAGACTCCCGCAGGGACAACGGCATAATCGAGCGTATAACCGCAAGATTGCAGCAAGTTGAGCGGATGCGAGTTGTAATCGGAGCGGAAACTGCACTCTATTGCGGGGGCGGACCGCTCAGCCGGATTAACTACAGTGAGGGATTAAAATATGAGCAATGTTGAAGAGCGGGTCAAAAAGATTGTTGTCGAACATCTTGGGGTAGAGGCAGACAAGGTTGCTGCGGAGGCCAGTTTTATCGATGATCTCGGCGCGGACAGCCTCGACACGGTCGAATTGGTTATGGCGTTTGAGGAGGAATTCGGGATCGAAATCCCCGACGATGCGGCGGAGAACATCCAGACCGTCGGTGATGCGATAGGTTTTATCGAAAAGAACGCTGCTTGATTGCAGTCTGGATCTGATCTTTGGCGCTGTAGGCGGTGCGGAATTGAAAACTGCTGACCGCGCCGATTCATCTCAAATCGCCTTTGCGGCTAACCGCCTGTTGGAACTGCCAAGGGAGTGATGCTTCAGGATGCGCAGAGTAGTTGTTACCGGAATAGGTCTCGTCACGCCATTGGCCGGCAATGTCGAGGAGTCTTGGTCGAGACTGGTCGCCGGCAAGTCGGCCGGCGGTCCGATCACCCGCTTTGATGCATCCGATCTTGCCTGCCAGGTAGCGTGCGAGGTCAAGCGTGGCGACGGCACGGACGGCACTTTCAATCCGGACGAGTGGATGAGCGCAAAGGATCAGCGCCGCTATGATGAATTCATCATTCTGGCAATGGGGGCTGCGAGCCAGGCCATCAACGACAGCGGTTGGCAACCTAACACCGCAGATGCTCAAAATCGCGCCGGCGTCCTGATTGGGTCCGGCATTGGCGGATTGCCGATGATCCAGGACACCACGCTGCTCATGGATGAGAAGGGCCCCCGGCGTGTAAGCCCCTTCTTTATCCCCGGTAGTCTTATCAATCTTGCCTCTGGCGTGGTTTCGATAGCCTTCGGCTTCAAGGGACCCAACCATTCTGTCGTGACCGCCTGCTCAACGGGAGCACATTCGATCGGTGATGCCGCCAGATTGATTGCCCTGGACGATGCAGATGTCATGTTGGCCGGTGGAGCCGAGTCGGCACTAAGCCGAATCGGGCTCGCAGGGTTCCTGGCCTGCAAGGCATTGTCGACCAATTTCAATGATCAGCCCCAGCGCGCCTCACGTCCCTACGATCGCGATCGAGACGGGTTCGTCATGGGTGAAGGCGCAGGTGTCGTTGTTCTCGAAGAACTCGAGCACGCCAGGGAACGCGGCGCAAAGATTTACGGTGAAGTAATCGGTTACGGCATGTCCGGCGATGCCTATCATGTCACGGCACCGGCTGCCGATGGTGACGGGGCCTTCCGCTGTATGCAGGCAGCGTTGAAACGCGCCGGCGTATCGCCGCATGACGTGGATTACGTCAATGCGCATGGCACGTCCACACCACTTGGTGATGAAATCGAGTTAGGTGCGCTTGAGCGGTTGATGGGCAACAAACCCGAAGGGCTTTGCATGTCGTCGACAAAATCGGCCATTGGACACTTGCTAGGCGCCGCCGGAGCGGTTGAAGCGATCTTTTGCCTATTGGCAATGCGCGACGGCATCGCACCGCCAACCATAAATTTGGACAATCCATCGGTTGAAACGGCGATAGATCTGGTGCCAAATGAGGCAAAAAAGAAGGACATCAACACAGTTCTGTCCAACTCATTTGGTTTTGGTGGTACCAACGCTTCTTTGGTGTTTCGAAAACTCGCCGCATAAGGTGAGATTTGCAACCTGCCCAAGTGGGATGGTTTGTTACAATGGCTGCAGACCGCAGAAGGTCGAACTCTGATGACATCGGGCTCGTTTCGGGACCGAGCAAACGTCGTCGCACGCCATTCTGGTACATCGTCTTGTCATTGTTCGTGACGTTGCTTGGGGTTGGCGTGACGGTGGCAGGGCTTTTTCTTTTTGGTCAACGCCAACTCGAGGCAGCCGGTCCTCTGACCACGACCAAAGTCGTCGCAATCAAGAGCGGACAGCGCAGTTTTGAGATTGCTGCGCTGCTGGAAACCGAGGGGGTGATCTCGAGCCAGCGCATCTTTTATGTCGCTGCGGCAATCTATCAGCAGCTTGGCCGCTCACTAAAGGCCGGTGAGTACCGTTTCGACCCGGGCGCCAGCATGCAGGCGGTATTCGACCAAATTTCCAAAGGCAAGGCGTTAGCTTACAAGATCACTATTCCCGAGGGCTGGACATCCACGCAAGCGCTTGAACGTATCCGCGATCATGCCGCGCTCACCGGAAACGCACCGGAAACATTGGGCGAAGGGGTTCTGCTGCCCGATACATACACCTTTCAACGCGGCGATACTCGACAGTCACTGATCGACCGGATGCGCCAGGCACAAGCAAAGTTGCTTAAAGACCTCTGGCCTAGCCGGGCAGCGGATCTGCCTGTCACATCTGTCGAAGAAGCGCTGATTTTGGCATCAATTGTCGAGAAGGAAACCGGTGTGGCAACCGAGCGAGCACGTGTCGCCGGCGTCTTCGTCAATCGTCTGAAAAAGAACATGCGTCTGCAGTCCGATCCCACCATTATCTACGGCATCGTCGGTGGTAAAGGCAAGCTAGGGCGACCAATCCGGCGCAGCGAAATCGAGGCAAAGACCGCCTATAATACCTATCAGATAAAAGGCCTGCCACCCACGCCCATCTCCAACCCGGGCAAACATGCGATTCTTGCCGTGTTACAGCCGGCTCAAACCGACGAGTTGTACTTTGTTGCCGACGGTACCGGCGGCCATGTTTTTGCCCGCACACTGGCGGAACACCAGGTCAATGTGAAACGCTATCGCAAGATCGAGCGGGAAAGAAAGATCGCTGCTGCTGCAGCTGCAGAACAATCTGAACAAAGAGACCAGTCAGGCCAAGCAACCTCGCAGGCGAAGGTCGAAGATAACAAGGTTGCCGACATTCCAAGCGAAACGACCGAACCGTCAAAGGCTGAAGCCGCCAGCACCACCACTGCAATAGGTGAACAGGACAAGTCCGAAGAAGATCCTGATACCAAGACACTTCCGGTCGCCACCAACGCCTCGTCGCAAGCAGAAGCTGCGGCGCGGGGCGAGATTGCTCAGCCCACAAACCAACCGGTGCCGTTGCCACGGCGAAAGCCGGCCATTAACTAGGGTTTGTTGAGATTCAAGTTGTGGCGGATGATTCACGGACCATATTGATTCAATATGATCCGATCATGCGTTAGAGTTCCATTACATCTACTGATTCTGAACAGGCAACGGCGACTTCCATGGCCATAACCAGCATGACCGGCTTTGCCCGTGCCGACGGTACCTCAGATAGCGTCAGCTGGCATTGGGAGATCAAGAGTGTCAATGGCAAAGGTTTTGACATGCGTTGCCGCTTGCCACCGGGCCATGAAGCGCTTGAGCCATCGGTTCGCGAAATCGTAGGCCGTCATGTGCGCCGCGGCAATCTCCAGGTGAACCTGCAGGTTAGTCGTGAATCCGGTCAGGGTGTACTTCGCGTCAACGAAGAGGCGTTGTCGCAAGTGATAGCGCTCGCACAGGACTTGCGCAAACGGCTCGGTGCATCGCCGTTGACAGTCGAAGGCATCATGGCCCAGCGCGGTGTTCTGGAGGTCGTCGAGCTGGTTGAAACCGATGAAGTCAAAGAGGCGCGCTATGCGGTGATCCTTGAAAGCCTAGATGACGCTTGCAAGAATCTCGCCGTGATGCGTAAGGCTGAGGGCAAGAAGCTTGCCGGCATCATTACCGGCCAGTTGGATACCATCGAGACGCTAACCACAGATGCGCGAGATTGCCCGGCGCGATCTGCTGAAGCGATAAAAGTCAGGCTGGGAGAACAGGTCGCCCGTTTGATGGAGGCCAGCGAGACACTGGACCCCGAACGACTTCATCAGGAGGCTGTCCTGATCGCCGCCAAGACGGATGTCCAGGAAGAACTTGATCGGCTGTTCGCCCATGTCGAGGCTGGCCGGGAGTTGCTAAAAGCTGGTCAGCCGATCGGTCGAAAGTTCGACTTTGTTGCGCAGGAGTTCAACCGGGAGGCCAACACACTTTGCTCCAAGTCCACCGATCAGTCGCTGACCAAGATCGGCCTGGAACTGAAAACCGTCATCGACCAATTGCGTGAACAGGTGCAGAATATTGAATAACCGGGACATGCCCGTTGAAATTTACCGGCGCGGTCTGTTGCTCGTGTTGTCTTCACCGTCTGGTGCCGGCAAGAGCACTCTGGCACGGCGCCTTCTGGGTGCCGATCCGGATATCACCATGTCAGTGTCGGTCACCACGCGAGCTATCCGGCCCGGTGAAATCGACGGCAAAGACTACTATTTCATAGATCAGGCCCGCTTTGACAAAATGCGCAAGCAAGGCGAGTTGCTGGAATCGGCGACAGTATTTGGCAACGGCTATGGTACGCCCCGCAAACCCGTCGATGATTGGCTTGCGGCCGGCAAGGATGTGCTGTTCGACATCGACTGGCAGGGTACCCAGCAGATTGTCGACAAGTTGCCCAACGACCTTGTGCGCGTGTTCATTCTGCCGCCATCAGCCGAGGAATTGCGTGAACGCCTCATTCGCCGGGCCCAGGACCCGATGAAGGTGGTGGCCGGGCGCATGGCTGAGGCATCGAGGGAGATCTCACATTATGCCGAGTATGACTATGTGCTGATCAATGACGATCTCGAGCGTTGTCTTGACGAGCTGTGCACCATCTTGACCGCTGAACGCCTCAAACGCCACCGCCGCGCCGGCCTCTCCGACTTCGTCAACCGGTTGCAGGATAAACTCTGACCTGTCCGGTCAAACCGGTGCCGTTTCCCGATTAAGGCGTGAGCACAATTCGGCCGATCACCTTTCCGGCCCGTAGATCCTGTAGTGCGTCGTCGGCTTGATCCAGCGGTCGAAGCTCAACCGGGATCGCCGGCACCTTGCCCGAACGCGCCAGATCGAGCAGTTCGATGGCTTCGTTCAAAGAGCCGACAAAATTGCCCAAAATTGAAAGTTGGCGCAGCGCAAACATTGGCGCAGGGATCGAGAAGGTTCCGCCGATTAATCCGGCCACGACCACGCCACCTGCCTTGCCGACCACCGACTGGGCGAACTGCAGCGAGTTTTCAGCGCCGGCGAAATCGACCGCTGCCGCAGCCGGCCCGGTTGTCTTGAAAACAATCTTGCGGGCATCCGGCGCGGCAGGATCGAATGCGTGCGCCGCCCCTGCATCGAGGGCCGCTTGCCGTTTTGCCGGGTCGATATCGGCAGCGATCACTTTTATGTCGGTAATGGCCTGGGCCAACGCTAGCCCCATCATACCGACTCCACCCAGACCAACAATCATCAGCGGGCCATTTCTGGCATAGGGTAGGGCTTTCTTCAAAGCGCTATACGCAGTCAGACCCGAGCACATGAAACTTCCTGCAAGCTCCGGCGCGATCCCGTCTATATTCAACAGATAGCGGGGATGCGGTACCATGACATGACTGGCGTAACCGCCATCGACGGTAATGCCGAGATGATGCGTTGTGTCGCACAGATGCTCATCGCCGCGTTGACATTTCCCGCAGCTGCCACAGCCTATCCAGGGATAGACGGCGTAGCGCTCGCCCGGTGCAACGCCCTTGGCTTCCGGTCCGACAACCGCGACAGTGCCGGCAATTTCATGGCCAAGTGTGAAGGGCAACTCGCGCCCCGCACGCACATCGAGTTGCTTGCCATTACCCAGATCGAAATAGCCATCAAGCATATGCAGGTCGGAATGGCAGACGCCGCAATGGCTCACTTCAACCAGCACTTCACTACCCTTCGGCTGCGGCGTGTCAACCTCGTTGGAGGTGAGTGTGGCGCCATATTCGTTCATTGATTGCCGGTACATCATACCTCCCAATTCACCTTGACTGACCGCCACACTGGCACAGGACCCATCGCCTGTTCAATCATCCAGCGCAGCCGCGAGCTTGCAGAAATCGGTAACTTCGAGCTGTTCAGCGCGCAGGTGACCTGCAAGGCCCGACCTCTCAAGAAGTTCAAGGGGCTCGGCAGTTAAGGACTTCAGGCTAGAGCGTAGCATCTTGCGGCGCTGACCAAACACTGCAGCCGTTACTTGTTGCAGCGTGCCGGCCTTACAGGGCATCAGAAAGTCAGCACGCGGTGTGATCTGGATCAGCGAAGAAGTAACCTTCGGCGGTGGCGTGAAAGCGCGCCGATCAATATCAAATAGTTTGACGGCGTTGCTTCGCCATTGGCCGAGCACAGAAAGGCGGCTGAACATCTTGCTGCCCGGCCGGGCGACGATCCGATCGGCAACCTCCTTCTGAAACAGCAAGGTGAGCGATGTGTACCAGGGCGGCCACCTCTCGCCGCCGAGCCAGCCAGTCAATAATGGCGTTGCAATGTTGTAGGGAAGGTTGGCCACGATCTTTGTCGGGCCGCGGGCAAGTGTGCGCCAATCGATCCTAAGCGCATCGCCCTCGATGACTTCCAGGCGCCCTGGAAAATGATCACTGATATCTGCAAGCGCCGGCAACACCCGTGCATCACGCTCGATCGCAATCACCTTTCCCGCACCCTCCAGCAACAATGCGCGGGTCAGTCCACCCGGCCCGGGGCCCACCTCAATGATCAAGTGATCGTCGAGAGGTGACGCTGCACGCGCGATGCGCCGGGTTAGATTGAGGTCGAGAAGAAAATTCTGGCCAAGGCTCTTTCGCGCAGTCAGGCCACATTGCGCGATGACGTCACGTAGCGGTGGCAGGCCATCTCTCACCTCTTCGACCCATAGGGCTTGACCATGTCGGCCGCCAATCGAAGAGCAGCGATCAGGCTGCCCGGATTGGCCCGGCCAGTGCCGGCAAGTGGCAACGCAGTACCGTGGTCCGGTGAGGTTCTCACGAAAGGCAATCCCAATGTAGTGTTGACTCCATCGTAGAATCCAATCGCCTTGATCGGTATCAACGCTTGATCGTGATACATACAAACGATCACGTCATACCGTGCTCGTGCCTCGTCGTGAAACAGTGTGTCTGCTGGCAATGGCCCGGCGACATGAATGCCGTCTTCGGCGAGCAACCCGATTGCGGGTGCAATCACATCACGTTCCTCTAGGCCTATTGTTGCGCCCTCACCGGCATGCGGATTCAGCCCGGTCATGCCGATCCGAGGATTTGCAATGCCGAACCTGTGCTGCAGATCCCTAAAGACAGTGCGCGTTTGATCGATAATCAACGCCTGCGTCAGTGCCTTAGGCACATCCTTTAGCGGGATGTGAACAGTGAGCGGCACAGTGCGTAGATCTCCGGTTACGAGCATCATCACCGGGTTGGCTGCAAACCCGTGATGCCGAGCCAGTTCGGCAAGGAAATCCGTGTGTCCCTGATGTTCAAATCCTGCGGAATAAAGCACCTTCTTGTGAATAGGATTGGTAACCATTCCGCCGATCCGACCGGCGCAGACCAGCTCGACCGCTCGCTTTATGGACGCCAGGACTAGCTCAGCATTGCCCCGCGTGATTTGTCCGCAATTGACCGCATCAGGTAACGGTTCGTGCAAAACGGGCAGGGCATTTGCAAATTTCTCATGAGCCTCATCGGGATTTCCAATCAACGCCACCGGACAATCAACGCCAAGCAGTTCGGCGCGCTTCGAGATTGCATTGCCGTCTCCAATCAGAAAAAACCTGTTAGTGCTGCCAGCCAGTTTCCGCCAGGCCGCAATGGTAATGTCCGGTGCAATACCTGCCGGTTCGCCCATCGTCAGACCGAGCATGTCGGAGGCAGGAGACATTCGATGACGTGGCTCTGTATCGACGGAAGTACTCGTTCAACAAGCACAGTGATGTGCATGCTCTTGTTCAGATTGCAAGACCAAAACAACCGGGTCCATTGATATACCCGGGTCACTGGGTCAAAACGGCGCTCTTGTCCTTATACTCAATGAATGCGCGGCGCCTTAGGTCGCGCATAACTCGATCCGTTATCTTTTCGTATTTCTCGCGCAAAAGAATACTTTTCACGGCAGTTCGCGGCGGTTTGGGGGGCTTGAGATGCTTGATGCCGCAATAAGCAATCATCCGAACGCCGCTTGGGCCACGCATTGGGCCGATTAGCTTCTTGGTACCTGCGTCCTTCAGGACTTTCCTCATCTGCTTCGGCATCTTGTCCGCCGGAGCTTGAACAACTCGACTGATCTTGACGTTGAAAACGCCTTTGGCGGCCTGTCGCAAGCTGCTGCAACCTTTGTATCTCCGGGCGATCTGCTGCGCCTCTACTGCTCGAGCGTACATAAGTTGCTGTCGCATTGCCTGAGAGGTCTTCTCAACCGGCAGATCGACCTCGCGGATCTGAAACACTGTGACCGGTTTCATCCGCGGATCCGAATCCATCTTAGCAAAGCGCCGGTCAATCTCGGCATCACTGACCTCAAATTTGGTTTTCGAATTGCGCCCGACGATTGCCCGAAGGGTCATCAATGCTTCGACCTGCGAGCGCAGTGCGCTCATACTGATGCCCTTCTTTTTGAGTGTGCGGGCCAGGTCATCAACTGTCGAGTTGCCTCCCTTGGCCATGTCTTCAATGGCTTTGTCGACGCGCTTGTTGTCAAATTTCATGCCGAGTTTCTTAGCTTGCGATTTGGCGATTACTTCATCGATTAGGCTTTCAAGCACCTGTTTTCGGCGTTGCTCACGGCTGCCCCGGCTGTCGCCGAGCGCCGCGTTCAGTTTGAGGCGTTGATCGACATCTCTGTTTGTGATGGGTTGGTCATTGACAACAACCAGAATGCCCTGTGATGCGGCAACTGCATGAGTGGGCAGTCCCACCATAGCCGGTGTAGTGCTGGCCAGTACGATGCCGCAGAATACTGCACCACGCAAAACCCAGCGAACGGACGAGCAGGTCGAGGCTCTTTGTGCCATCTTCTTTGTCTCCACGGGCCTGTTGCGCCGCCTTCAAAAACCGGAGCCGACGCGCGCTGATCCCAGTGTTTTAAACTCAACCGACATTACAATAGCGCGTTCCTTCTCAACATCACCGTCATTGGTGAAATCTTCTTTGTAATACAGCCGCAAGTCAAAACAGTCACAATCAAATCCAATGCCGACTTGGTTGCGAATCTGGCCGTCGCGTTCGAAATCATATCTGATATCTCCGAACACACTCCAGCCATCGAACAGTTTCAAATCGGCGGACGCCCAAATTTGGCGTTGTTTTGTTGGTCGGCCATAAGCCGGCTCGGGGTCTAGATCGGAATAATTAACGGCAGCACTAAGGCGCTCCAAGTCGAGATTTACACCTGTCTCTAACACATTCACGTCAAAAGAGTTCTGATCAAACCTTGCTTGCGACGTGAACCGCAGGTTGTCGACTAGCTGAAGTGCCAGCGCCGCAACCAGGTCCGACCGCGTCGTCTCAAGACCGGAATCGATGGTAAAACTGTTGCGACCAGCAATTTGGAACGACTCACCGAAGCTGGCCCGCAAGAACCCTCCTTCGCTGAACAGAATGGTATAAAGAAAGCCCGCATTTACCCGCGTGCCGCCTTCGAACCGATCGGTTCCGGTAAAACGGTCATGAAGAAACAGGCTGCTGTGGTCGAAATTCAGCGTAACCGCATCTTCGTTGCCAATACGGTCCGTCTTTCGTTCATTGGTCGATGCGACCACTTGCACCACGGGGGTGAAGACTTGCTGGCTAAATTCATCACCGCGGATGAACGGCCACCGCAAATCAAGACCGGCAGTCGGGAATATCCGCGCCGTCAGCTCATTGTCGCGAAACCCGCCAGCGACGGTAGCATCGGGAACATTGTTGGTGATCGACAGATCGCTGCGCACCCGCCCGAAGGGCGTTATGATCTGTCCGACTGAACCAATCATCTCGCGCTCCCAGGTAACCTCATTGACGACCCGGGTCTGATCGGTGCCGTTGTTGACGGTAGGAAACGGTGTCGTCGCCCGTTCCCGGTGAAGGCTGTAGACGCTGGAGTTCAATCCCAACTCGCCACCCAGAACCGGCTGATCGAATACATAGTTATGTCGAATATACGGCGCCATGATCGGAAAGGTGGAATCGGCGTCAGTGGTTAATAAACCCTGAAAATGATAGGCTCGCGCGGTAAAATAGTTTCTGTCGTTTATGCCGGTCAGGTAAGCGAAATTGGCAATATCCGTACGGTCGTCAATCCTGTAGCGCCGCAATACCGTATCATCGCTGATGGCTGTTGCGTCCCAGCCCCATGTCCAGTCGTTGTTGATCCTGAAATCACCCAGGGTACGGGCGAATCCCCTTAACGGGCGATCCCCGGGAGGAGCCAGCTCGTCATCGTCGAACTGATAGATTCCGCCCGCATCGATTGAATATTGCCCGGTGGCCAGTCGGTGGCGCCACACGGCCCGGGCGAACGGGCCTTGTCTTGTGGTGATCAACGGCCGGAAAGTGATGTCATAGTTCGGCGCCAATTCCCAAAAGTATGGAATTTCCGCAACGAAGCCCAACTCGTTGGAAATCTGAAAACTGGGTATCAGGAATCCGCTGTGGCGCTTGTTCGTCGGATCAGGATGGGATAGTTCAGGCAGCCAAAAAACCGGGACACCGGCAAATTCCATCGAGGCGTTTTTGTGATATATGACGCCTTCTTCTTCATTGTGGGTCGCTTCCTGCGACTTCAGTTGCCAGAGCGGTTCGCCGTTCGGTAAAACGCAGTCTTTGCAGCGCGTGTAGGTGACCCGTGTGTAGAC
>JAEKFU010000414.1 GCA_016522385.1 Pseudomonadota bacterium | reverse complement strand
GTATCGGCGCTAGATCAGGCAGCTCGCCGGGTTTCTCGAGCACATTGTCGGAGACCCAAGCGATCGCAATCGTCACGGCGATCAATATTGCCAACCAGGCCCAACTGAGCCGCAGCGCCGGACCAAGATTGCCAAATGTCAGTGACAGGCTTGTGCGCAACAAGGCAATGACAGGCAGTTTTCGCATCACTAAAGCCCAGGCTTCGGCGTCGCCGTTGGGCAAGAATGATCAATCACGCAACAGCTCGTTGATCGAGGTCTTTGAGCGAGTTCGCTCATCAACCCGTTTGACGATAACGGCACAATAAAGCCCCGGTCCAGCGTCTCCGTTCGGCAAGGGCTTGCCCGGCATCGTGCCCGATACAACGACGGAGTAAGGGGGTACGTCGCCCCTGAAAACTTCACCGCTCGCCCGGTCGACGATTTTTGTCGAAGCGCCCAGATAGACGCCCATTGACAAGACCGAGCCCTCGCGGACCCTGACGCCCTCGGCTACTTCGGCGCGCGCGCCGATAAAGCAGTTATCCTCGATCACCACTGGGCCTGCCTGCAGCGGTTCCAGCACGCCGCCAATTCCGGCACCGCCGGAAATGTGACAGTTCTTGCCGATCTGCGCGCAGCTACCGACAGTTGCCCAGGTATCGATCATCGTACCACTATCGACATAGGCACCGAGGTTGACAAATGACGGCATCAGGATGACGCCGGGCGCGATGTAGGCCGAATAGCGCACGACACAATTCGGCACCGCGCGAAATCCGGCATTGCGCCAGCGCAGTTCGTCCCAGCCATCGAATTTGGACGGCACCTTATCCCACCAGTTGGCCTCGCCCGGTCCGCCGCCAATCGGCACCATGTCATGTAGGCGAAATGATAACAGCACCGCTTTCTTCAGCCATTGATTGACGACCCATCGATCGCCTTGTCTGTCGGCAACCCGCGCCTTGCCCGAGTCAAGCAATGCCAGCGCCTCGTTGACGCCGTCACGAACCTTGCCAGTTGTCTCGGTGGTAATATTGTCCCGGTCATCGAAAGCCTTGTCGATCAGGGCCTCAAGCTCGGCATGGCTCATGCATTCAACTCCTCACTATTGGTTTGATGAACCAGGCGATGCAAAAATTCACCCAGGTTGTCGGTCACATGGTGAACATAGGGCGCGCCCTCGGCGTCGCCGTTGAGATGGTTGATCATGGCGCCATCGTGATTTTCGGTATCGGCAACCAGCACTGTCACCATGCCAAGCCCGTGCGGCACCTCAAGATTTCGGGCAATGTCTTCGAACATGGCAGCGCTCTTGGGTTCAAATCCGGTCTCTGCGATGAACTTGCGGTACGGTTCGGCGGCCGGCTTGGGTTCGTAGTCCGATGCCGCGATATCGAAAATGTCGTCGAACCGCCCGGCGATTCCTGCAGCGTTGAGCACGCTTTCCGCGTGTGCCACGGTGCCGTTGGTGAAAATCAGCTTGCGGCCCTCCAGCTTGTCGAGCGCGGCGGCCAGCATTTCATCGGCTGGCAACACGGAATGATCAATGTCATGCACGAATTCAAGAAAATCGTTCGGCTTCACGCCATGTTCGCTCATGAGCCCGCGCAGCGTTGTGCCGTAGCGGAAGAAATAATCCTTTTGAATGCGGCGCGCTTCGCTTCTGTCAACCGCGAACCGCGATGCAATGAAGGTGCCCATGCGTTCGTCTATTTGATCGAATAGACGGTGACGTGCCTGGTAGAGGGTGTTGTCGAGGTCAAACACCCAAGTCTCGACATGCGCAAAGCTGCTTGCGAGCTCGCTCATGTCGCACCATGCTCGCTGATGCGGGTACCTACGCCATGTTCGGTGAACAATTCCAGCAGAACACAATGCGGCACCCGGCCGTCGAGAATAATCACGCCTTCGACGCCGCTATGCACAACCATGACACAGCTCTCCAGTTTCGGGATCATGCCGCCGGATATCGTGCCATCCTTGCACAGCGTCTTGATTTGCGAGGGAACCAGTTCGCTGATCAATTCACCCTGCTTATCCAGAACACCGGCGACATCGGTCAGCAGCAGCAATCGCTTGGCCCGCACCGCCACGGCAATGGCACCGGCAAATGTGTCGGCGTTGATGTTGTAGGTCTCGCCGTCAATCGAGACACCGATCGGTGCGATAACCGGGATCGCATCACTGCGCAAGATGGTTTCCACGATTGCCGGATCGATAAGGTCCGGCTCGCCGACAAATCCGAGATCGATGATGCGTTCGATATTGGAATCAGGGTCCTTCTTGGTGCGCCGCAATTTTCGCGCGATGCACAGATTGCCGTCCTTGCCGGAGATCCCGACAGCCTTGCCGCCGGCGCGTTGAATATCGGCGACGACGCCTTTGTTGATTGAACCGGCCAGCACCATCTCGACCACTTCGACAGTCGCGCGGTCGGTCACCCTGAGACCGTCCTCGAAGGCTGACTCAATACTCAAGCGGTCGAGCATCCGGCCAATTTGCGGGCCACCGCCATGCACCACGATCGGATTAATCCCGCAAAGTTTGAGCTGCACGACATCGGCCGCAAACTGGCGCGCAAGCGTGACATCACCCATCGCGTGGCCACCATATTTGATCACCACAGTCCGGTTGTCGTAACGCTGCATGAACGGCAACGCTTCGGATAGTATACGGGCAATATCTGCCCGGCCGATTTCGTGGTCTGGCGCCTCTTGGCTGCTCATGAAATCAATTACCCGCTCGGCAATAAGGTCATCGTGAGCGAGGCTTATAGCCGAAACAGGGCAAACGCCAAAGACGATTAGCGATGTTGTGGTCTACTTCGTGATTGCTGGCGACTCAGTCGCCCACCCCGGGACAAGCAGAATTGGCTCCAAATCAACAGACCCTAGTCCACCAGGTGCTGGACCAGCCGGGTGGTTGCCGACAACCTGTCGGCCAGCATCACTGCCATGCGCTGGTGGAAGTAGGAAGCAATCTCCGGGTGCTCTTTGCGCAGCGCCTCAAGGTTGTCATGGGAAAATTGCCACACCCGCGCAGGTTTCTCGCAAATGACCGAGGCCGTGCGTTGCTGGCCGAGATAAAACGAGATCTCCCCGACGAAAGAGCCCGGTTCAGCCGAATTGACACGGATGGAATGCGCCTCGCCCTTACCCAGGTAAACGGCAAGCTTGCCGGATTCTATGAAATACATGTCCTGACTTTCTGTGTCCTGTTCGATCAGTACGTCACCTTGTTTGAGGTCGAGCTGCCGCATGTATTTCAGCATGATCTGTGCCGCATTTTCATCGAAAAGACTGTCGACAAACCGGTCGCGGACCGATACCGCGCTGGTTTCGGCCAGTGCTGGCGAGATTCGATAAACCAGTTTTTCCTCGCACCAGCTGAGGCCATGATCGAGGTCGCTGAACTGGCGCACAGGCGTCAGCGCACTTTGTCCAATGCCGCCGCCCTGCAAGGTCTCGCTGACCTGCGTGGGAACATCCGTCAGTACTAATTTGAACCTCGATGCGCTCGCCAGTTGTTCAAGCTTGACAAAACTCGCCGTTGCCGATGAATCCAGACCACTGGTCCGCTGCATGTCGAGGATCAGGAAACGCATCGGATTGTCGGTGTTGTCTTGAACATATTTCCGGATCCGTTCGACAAACTGATACGCTGTACCGAAAAAAATAAACCCCTGCAGCCGCAGGACGACTATGCTGCTGCCATGCTCGCGCAGCAGCGCTCGCCAATCTTCCGACAGCGTCCGCTTGGAATGAAACGTCTCTCCGGTCAGCCGAGTCTTGACGATGTCGGTCTTGCTGTAATCGATGGCAAAAAGAACCAGGCCGGCGACCAGGCCGGTAATCAGCCCTTCAACAAACCCGACCGCGTTGAGCACCAGCGCCATCAACAGGATCACGGCGTATTCGCCGCCGGTCAGCTGGCGAAAGGAGTCGACCAGCCATTGTTTGATGAGAGTCAAGGCAACCCAAAGCAGCAGGCCGCCGAAAACCGGCATCGGTACCAGCATCAACAGGTCGGCACCAAACAACATCACCGTGACACAGACGATTGCAACAGCAACACCGGCATATCGGTTGGCGCCGCCCAGCCGTATATTGAGAAGACTGGGAGCGATGCCTTGGAATCCGGCCAGGCCTCCGCAAGCGCCGGCAACCAGGCTGGCCGCACCGGACGCGGTGAACTCCCGATCGATGTCTGCGTCCTTGTCCGCGCCCAGTTCGATGCCGCTGATATTCATTGAAACTGCCATCGCTGTGATCAGCATCATTGTGGCGATTGTGAAACTCTGTGCGGCGATCAACCCCCAATCTGCCTGCGCCAGATCCGACAGATCAAGCGGTGGCCAGTGCAGTTCCCCTTCTGGGATGGCTGGAAACCATGCCTCGGCCGATAGCTCAGCAATACTGTAACCTGAGATCTGCCCAAAGGCATGAAACAGCACTGCTGACAGGACAATGATGATCGGCACGGCTATCAGCGTGCGGCTGTTTGCGGTTGTGAACCAGACGCAGCCGGCAAAGGCCATGGCGAACAGCGATTTGGCAATGGCATGCGGCTTCAACAGCGAATGCATCGCATCCATCGATGGGGTGACGCCGGTGGAAACACCGAACGAGCCGATGAGGATCATACACCCTATGCCGGCCAGAAAACCCGCAATCACCGGCACCGGAACAAATCGGATCAACTCGCCCAGCCGGAACCGGCCGAGTAGGAATAAGAACAGGCCAGTTGCTGCACTGGCGACTGCGATTGCACAGATGATGGTGGCAAGTTTTTGCTGTTCAGTTGCCGAGAACGGCAGCGCCAGTGCCACCGCTGCGGCAATGGTTGCCAATGATGCAATGGTGACTTCCTGCGGTACCGCAATGACCCCACGGATGGAGCTCACCAGGCCCGTGATTGCCGCAAGGATGCTAGTCGAAGCCAGTGCAATGGCGATACCGACCGGCAGGAACCGGCTAAGGCTGCCAGAGAAGATGAACGCCGCATCGGACACCGCAAAGACCGCCGCCAATAACCCGGTGACAAGCCCAGCAACCACCGTGTGCAGAATGGACAGCGGCAGTGAGCTCTTCGTCTCCGAACCGGCAATTATTTCGGTCATGTACAACCAGTTTGTGTTGGCGAACAGGTGCGGATCAAATCCTTTGGCACCTTATTGAATCTCAACAGACCCTAGAGTCAATGCTTGCCGGACGTTGTCTCGCTCGCAATGCGAAGCTGACGTCTCATTGTCGCTGGCGCAACCGCGAAATGTTTCTTGAATACGCGTCCGAATGCGGCCTCGGACTTGTAGCCGACATCCTCGGCGATCTCGATGATTGGCGCATTGGATTCCGCCAGCAACTGCCTTGCGATCTGCATGCGCCAGCGCGTGATGTAGTTCATTGGTGTCATCGACATGAAGCCGGAGAATCGGTTGACGAAAGAGGTGCGCGACATGCCTGCAATAGATGAAAGGCTTTCCAGCGACCACGCCATGGC
>JAEKFU010000404.1 GCA_016522385.1 Pseudomonadota bacterium | reverse complement strand
GTGCAGATGCCCTACTCGGCATCGCTCGGCGCGATAATGGTGAACGCAGACGGGCCGATCTCTAAGCTGAGCGATCTGGCCGGCAAGCGGATCGGAGTGGCCGGCGGTGCCATCGACAAGAGTTGGCTGTTGCTGCGTGCCCACGCCATGGCCAAGGGCAGCGGCGATCTTGCCAAAACCGCGTCGCCGATCTATGCCGCACCACCCTTGTTGAACCAGCAGCTCATTTCCGGGCGGGTAGATGCAGTGCTCAACTATTGGCCGTTCGCCGCCCGGCTGGAAGGCGCCGGTTACCGGCGGCTGGCCAGTGTCAGCGATTTGATGCAGGTAATGGGCATGCCAGTTGCGCCACCACTGGTCGGCTTCGCGTTCCCGAGGTCACTGGCCCGCGAAAAACCGAAGCTGGTTGACGGATTTGCAGCTGCGCTGGCGGCCGCCAATGAAATGTTGCGCTCGTCAGATGCGGAGTGGGACAGGATCAAGCCACTTATGAAAGTCCGCAGCGATGAGCAATTCACTGCATTGAAGCGACGCTACCGGGAAGGAATTCTGCAATCGTGGACCCCGGAACACAAGGTATCAGCGGCGCGCCTGTTCGAGGTTCTCAATGACATTGCCGGCG
Source organism: Pseudomonadota bacterium (assembly GCA_016522385.1). Taxonomy (GTDB): domain Bacteria; phylum Pseudomonadota; class Alphaproteobacteria; order Rhizobiales; family Aestuariivirgaceae; genus JABDJG01. The sequence goes on along the minus strand of JAEKFU010000404.1, from coordinate 2,762 downwards.
ACAAGTTAGTCGGCACCGGTACCCGATTTGATCCGGCAATGTTCTGGCCCGCCGAAGACTAGGATCAATCGACATTGCCGAAACAATCCAACATCCTTGGCTCAATCGCCTGGTCGACAATATCGCTAATCTGTCTTGTGGTTCTGTGGTGGATTATCGCTACCGGCGTTGACAGCCGCAATTTGCCGGCGCCCAACAAAGTCCTGACCGCGTTGCATGCTGCGGCCGCATCTGGTGAACTCTTCGGCCATGTGACCATCACGCTGGCCCGCGTCCTGGCCAGTTTCATCCTTGCCATGGCGATCGGTTGCGGCATCGGCATCGCACTGGGGCGTAGCGACAGATTGAACGCCTTCTTCGACGGCTGGTTGTTGCTAGCGCTCAACCTACCGGCGCTGGTTACGATCATCCTTTGCTATATCTGGTTCGGGTTGACCGAGGTTGCGGCTGTAACGGCCGTTGCAGTGAATAAGATTCCGAATGTCTCGGTGACCGTGCGCGAAGGGGCCAGGGCCGTCGACAAGGAACTGCTGGAGATGGCAAAGGCCTATCAGTTCGGCCGTTGGAAGACGCTCCGACATGTTATCCTGCCACAGCTGAACCCGTTCATTGCGGCGTCGGCTCGTACCGGGCTCGCCCTGGTCTGGAAGATCGTACTGGTTGTCGAGCTGCTCGGCCGCAGCAATGGCGTCGGATTTCAGCTGCATCTGTTCTTCCAACTGTTTGATGTTGCCAGCCTTCTGGCCTACGCCATTACCTTCATCATCGTCGTGCAGTTGATCGAACTGCTGGTGCTGCAGCCTTGGGAAAGAGCCGCCAACAGGTGGCGCACATGACGGCGCTCACCATACGTATCGACAAGAAGCTTTATCCGGCCAGTGCCCCGGCCAGCGATGCGCACCTTGCCATTGACGGTATGGCTTTCGACGTCGAAGAGCATGAATTTGTATGTGTGCTCGGGCCGTCGGGGTGCGGCAAGACCACCATGCTCAACCTGATCGCAGGTATCGATGAAAACTTTGCCGGCAGCATCACACAGCACGATCACGTTCCGGAGCATCTGGCTTATGTCTTTCAGACGCCACGACTGTTGCCGTGGCGCACTGCAGTGCAGAACGTCGAACTGGTGATCGATCAGAGCGACCCTTCGTTCGAGACGGCCTTGGACCTTCTGGGTTCAGTCGGTATCGAAAAGTTCGCCGATCGTTATCCCGGCGAACTCTCCCTTGGCATGCAACGTCGCGTTTCTCTGGCCCGCGCCTTTGCGCGCAAGCCGTCCTTGTTGCTCATGGACGAACCATTCGTCTCCCTGGACCTGGAGGCGGCAAATGAGCTGCGCCAGCTGCTGAGGGCGATTCTCAAGGGACGTCCGGCCACGGTCATCTTTGTCACTCACGATCATCGCGAGGCGGTTCAATTGGCCGACCGCATTGTTGTCTTGTCAGCAGCGCCCGCCCGCGTCGTCAAGGACGTACCGGTTGGATTGACGGCCAGCGAACGAAGAGACGCCATCAAATCCGATGCCTTTATTGAGCGTCATCTGAGCTGACGGAACTACAACACTTGACCTTTTCGAGGCGGCATTGAAGGTCAAACGCCTGAGCATTTCGTCAGGCGGGTGTGCGGCCATCGACCGCGCAAGTGGTCCATGGGTTCGCTGCAGCGCCGTGAAGTGGTTTCTTGTTCAAAGCGTCGTTCTGACAACGATGTCCGGGGGTTCGTTTGTTCACGCTCGGCTTTTGCTGAGATTTGTCGGTTGTGCTAGGCTTCACCGCAAGATGAACGACTGCTGGCAAAGGGAAAGTTCGTGCTCCGCATCGTAAAGTCAGGAACTACTGCAATCGTGTTGGCCTTGGCGATGCTGGTGACGGTGTCGTTCTCGACCGCATTCGCGTTAGATAAGCGGGACCAGACCTGGTCGGAGCTGAAGACTGAATTCTTTGATGCTGCCGAGATTCATGACGGTAGTGGATTTCTGCTGCTGGAGGCGCCGAAACGCGCTGATGACGCCGCCATCGTACCAGTCAAGCTGACCGTTGACGCGGACCGCAAGGTGAAACGGCTTGTGCTGTTTGTCGATGAGAACCCTGTGCCGATGGCGGCGGACTTCACGTTCGGACCTGCTTCGCCGACCGCTTCGTTTTCGACAAGACTGAGGGTAAATTCCTATTCCTACGTTCGCGTCGTCGCCCAAACAGCAGATGACCAGCTCTATATGACCAAGACCTATGTCAAAGCGTCCGGAGGCTGCTCGGCACCGGCGAACAAGGATCTGGCAGCGGCCAAAGCGCAACTTGGAAAAATGAAACTCCGGCTCTTTCAGCCGGCCAAAAGCACAGTTGCGGGCGAAGCGCAAAGTGGTATTCGCGAAGCCCAGATCATGATCCGGCATCCGAATAATTCGGGATTCCAGATGGACCAGGTGACCATGCTCTACATTCCGGCCCATTTCGTCGATTTGATCGAAGTGCGCCAGGACGACAAGCTGATCATGAAGGTCGAAGGCGGCATCTCGCTGAGCGAAAACCCCAACCTGCGCTTTTTCTACCGTGACGAAGGCAAAGGTGAGATAACCGTGCGGGCGACCGACAATGAAGATCGTGAGTTCAAGCGCAGCTGGCCAAAGACAGGATCTTAGAGCGTTTCTTTCTCATGTGGAACCATTTGATGGTCCAAATCCGGTCACTCGGCTAGTTACGGAACGCAGCGCGATGTGGGTCATCGGGCAAGTTCGGTAACGACGTCCGATGGCCGGATTTGGG
>JAEKFU010000401.1 GCA_016522385.1 Pseudomonadota bacterium | reverse complement strand
CCCAAATCCGGCCATCGGACGTCGTTACGGAACTTGCCCGATGACTCACATCGCGCCGCGTTCCGTAACTAGCCGAGTGACCGGATTTGGACCATCAAATGGTTCCACATGAGAAAGAAACGCTCTAGGCGCGGAAGCAGGTCGATACCATCTCTTTGGCCTATAATGGTATATTGTCGTGCTTCTTCCAGGGGTTTTCGGTGCGCTTGTTACGCAGCATGTTCAAGGCCCGTGAAATTCGCCGTCGGGTATTCCGCGGCACAATCACCTCATCAATGTAACCGCGCTCGGCGGCGACAAACGGATTAGCAAACCGGTCTTCATAGTCCTTGATGCGCTGTTCAATCTTACCTGCGTCAGCGAGCTCAGAGCGATAAAGAATTTCAGCGGCACCTTTCGGACCCATGACGGCGATCTCGGCAGACGGCCACGCATAATTCACATCGCCACGAATATGTTTCGACGACATGACATCATAAGCGCCGCCGTAGGCCTTGCGGGTAATCACCGTGACCTTTGGCACTGTTGCTTCAGCAAACGCAAACAACAGCTTGGCACCATGTTTGATAAGCCCGCCATATTCTTGAGCCGTGCCTGGCAGGAATCCAGGCACATCGACAAAAGTTACCAGCGGAATGCTGAAACAGTCACAGAACCGCACAAACCGCGCCGCCTTGCGCGATGCATCCGAATCAAGAACCCCGGCAAGCACCATTGGCTGGTTGGCGGTAAACCCGACCGTGCGGCCTTCCATGCGGCCAAAACCAATGACGATATTCCTGGCAAAAGCCGCCTGGATCTCGAAGAAATCGCCTTCGTCGACCACCTTGCCGATCAACTCTTTCATGTCATATGGCTGATTCGGATTGGCCGGGATGATTGTATCAAGTGACGCCACCACCCGCTCGCCATCATCGAAGCTCGGCAACTCAGGCACCGGCGCAAGATTTGACGACGGTAGGAAGTCGATGAACCGCCGCATCTGAAGCAGTGCCTCAACATCGTTGTCATAGGCATTGTCGGCGATTGAGGATTTCGTTGTGTGTACCGAGGCCCCACCCAGTTCTTCCGCACTCACCGTCTCGTTGGTTACCGTCTTTACCACATCCGGTCCGGTAACGAACATGTAGCTAGTGTCCTTGACCATGAAGATGAAGTCGGTCATTGCCGGCGAGTAAACGTCGCCGCCGGCACACGGACCCATGATCACCGATATTTGCGGAATGACGCCGGATGCCAGCACGTTGCGCAGGAACACCTCGCCATAACCACCGAGCGCGGCAACGCCTTCCTGGATGCGCGCACCTCCGGCATCGAACAGACCAATACACGGTGCCCGGTTCTGGAGCGCCATGTCCTGGATTTTAGTGATTTTCTTGGCATGGGTTTCGGACAAAGACCCGCCGAACACAGTAAAGTCCTTGGCAAACAAATAGACCGTGCGTCCGTTGACCGTTCCCCAGCCGGTCACCACGCCATCACCGGGGATTTTGGTTTCGCCCATGCCGAATTCGCTGCAGCGATGCTCGACGAACATGTCGAACTCCTCGAATGAGCCTTCATCGAGCAGTAATTCTATGCGCTCGCGCGCCGTCAGTTTGCCACGCTTGTGCTGTGCCTCAATCCGCCGTTCACCGCCGCCAAGACGCGCTACCGCCCTGCGCTCTTCGAGTTCGTTGAGAATGTCCTGCATCAAACGCCCCAATCCCTCATGTTATCTTGATCGTGCTGCACGCTAACTGTGCCACACAAGCGGTCTCTACGCGATACTCGCTTGTCGCAAAATCTCAAGGAACTGCAGTGCAGCGTCAAATTCCCGTTTATTGGCGGCGCGGCGCATCCCGGCTTCCGCATCCTCGCCCCAATGTTTGATTTGCCAGTCCTCGTCAACATGTGCCGCGGACCAGGCTTTACCGCCGCTGAGCACACCATCGTAAACGGCCAAGGCTATGACGCAGGATCCGGTCAGCGTTGTCATGTTGTGAATTGCGGTCAAGACGAACGGGTCCTGCTCATTCAAGAAGTCTGACACCGCTTGAAGCGTCGCGACCGGTTGTGCCCGATGGACGAGACCGACGACCGAAACGAGTTCCGCATCAAACTTCCGGCTGACAAACTGCAAGAGAGGGTCCCATGCATCTTTCTGCCGTCTTACAAGCCCTTCTGGTCCATCAGCCCGGTAACAAACCAAGTCACTGGCTGCAAAATCGACAATCTCCTGGACGATACGGGCTGGTTGTGCCCCAACCCGATCGATTGCCGTGTTGCAGAGTCGGGTCAGCGGCATACTTGCCGGATCAATCACCTCAAGCTGCGCATCCCATTCTTTCGCTAGGGCCTTGGCGAGTGGCAGAACCGGCACAGCCAGATCAGCCTTCATCGGCGTCTTGATGCAGCGCTTATCTGCCAGGATCGCAAATGGCGGTTGCTCACCGCGAATGCGCACGGCCTTGTAGAAACGCTTGGGCAACGGGCGTACCATTGCCCGCTTCGCACTGTCTTGGCCATTCCCGTTCACCGGCTCAGGCCCCAAAGCGCCTCCAGCGTCACGCGTAGCTGGGCGAAATGATCAATCACTTGATACGCACCGTGTTGTGTTAGAGCATCGACCGCGTGATAGCCCCAGGAGACACCGATGGCGCCCGCGCCGGCGGCCCGTGCCATCGCCATGTCGAAGGTGGTATCGCCGACCACGACGGCATGGGAAACCGGCACACCCGCCTCGTCAGCTGCCTGGTGCACCATGGCCGGATGCGGCTTGGACGGCGCATCATCCGCCGTTTGGATGGTGACAAAGTCCGTAAGCCAACCTTCGCGCTCAAGCACTGTGCGCACGCCACGTTGCGATTTGCCTGTCGCAATACCTAACAGGACGTCATCGCGTCCGGCCAATTCGG
>JAEKFU010000364.1 GCA_016522385.1 Pseudomonadota bacterium | reverse complement strand
TGCTCCAGCCTCGCATGGCCTTCGACATCAGGCTTGGCGAACGCAAACAGCCTAGCGGAATCACGATCCACTGCCTTTTCTCCCTGCGCGGCAGCTTTTGGCGCCAAACTGAAAACTGCTCCAATACCGGTCAACATCGCCGCCAGTGCTGCCCTACGATCCACCGTCACCCGGCAAGTCACGCACGACCTCCTTGAAACGGTCCCATTCAGTCGCGCCCCACACCTCGGTATGGGCATGACCGAAGGTGCGGATGAGAGTCGAGACCCGGGTTGCGGTCTCAATGTCGGGCGCCTGGAAGATATCGACATAATCATACGGGCCGAGCACGGCATAGCTGCCTTTCCACTCGACTTCAGGACAGGTCGCCCGGATGGCGTCCATCGCCTTTCGCTCGATGTCCTCTAGGATCTTGGGTGATTTGACCACGCCGGGGGCGAGCCGGGTGAGCATAATGTACGTACTCATAGGCGAACTCCACTCAGCTCGCAGATCAGCTGGATGAATGCTTGGATGAAGATACGCTCGGATGATGGCGAGCGCCTTGATCTGGCTCAAACGGCGGGATTAACGGACAGGAATATGCGACTGCGACGGGTCAGCTCGAGATATCAATCATGACATCGTTAGCAGCATCGCAAAGCGCGTACCGCGTCAGGGACCCGCGCGAACGCCGCTTCTGGATGACCGCTGTTCACACCAAGCGGAAGTGTTGCCCCTTTGACAAGGAGTCCGTTGCTCACCCGACAACGGACATTTGAAATTTTACGTCCTGTGTGGTTGTCATTATCGACCATCAGTCATAGGAGCGATCCGCACCATATGTTCTTGCCACGCCTTCATCTGCAGGTTCCATATGACAAAGACACGCTCTAGGCCTTCAATGGTAGTTTGGTTGTGTATTTGATCTGCTCGATGGCGAACGACGAGCTGACATCTTTGAGTTTGGCCGCCGCGATCAGTTTTTTATAAAAAGCGTCGTAGCCGTCTATGTCCGGCACGACGACACGGAGCAGATAGTCAACCTGCCCGCTCATCCGATAGAACTCCACCACTTCGGGAAGACCCTCCACAGCGCTATGGAAATTATCCAACCATTTTTGGCTATGTTCGGGTGTGGTGATGGCAACAAACACGGTCACGTTTGCTCCAACTTTACGCGGATTGAGCAGGGTCACGCGGTCCTGAATGACCCCGTCATCCTCCAAGCGCTTGATCCGATCGGCACACGACTTTTCGTCTAAACCGAGCTGCTCTGCGACTTCCTTTGCAGAAAGTGCAGCATTGGCTTGCAGAACGTCTAGGATCCTGGCGTCTGTTTGGTCCATTTTTCTTGCTTTCCATACCTAACAGGGGTTCGCTGAACATTGGCAGCGCGAGTCAAGTTTAAGCGCATTGCTGGACATGCGAAACACATAAGATAAGCGCCGCGACAGACAAACCGGCGACTGCACTGTTTAAATCGGAGACGGGACGGGCGTGCTCGAGATCGTCAACTTAACACCAGAGTTCGCGGTCGGTCCGCAGGTATCGGCCGTGGATTTCGAAATACTTCGTGCGGCCGGTTTTGCATCGGTTCTGAACGTACGGCCCGACGACGAACTTGGAACATATCTGGTCGCGCCGGATGCAGAGCAACTCGCGCGCGCGAACGGTCTCAAATATGCCCATAGCCCAACTGAGAACCACGCAATTTTCGAACGCGATATCATTGATCGGTTTGAGCAGGCTCTTGTTGAACTTCCAACGCCGATCTTCGCTCACTGCAAGACAGGCACGCGGGCCACGATACTCTGGGCGCTCATTGCATCGCGTCATCGCCCTGTCGAGAATGTAATTGCCACGTTACGGGCGGTCGGTCAGGACCTTGATTTTTTGGAGCAAGAACTCCGCGATTCTGCCGACGCAGCCCGCCGATCGCCACTTCGCCTGAAAGAACATGCGTTACTTAGTCTAAGCCGGTCCAGTTTACTGGGTGGTAGCCCTATGGGCCCTGACAAGCGGTAAACGTCGACTGCAAAATTGATGGACCGGCGCTCTGCTCCCGACAGCGGGCATTGCCGAATGATGGATAGCGACATAGCAGATGAACTCGATTGACTTGGGTCAATGCAGCGATCAGTCAAGCCGGGATAATTTTTGCGTTTGCAGGACTTGGTCATTCTGTTTGTTGGAGGTGATGCTTGATGCGCGGCAAAGAACGCTCATGCCCCCAGCCAGTACCAACTTCTGGTCTGAAAGCTGGAGCACTTGGAACCGGCTGGTCACTGCTCATGGATTACATGCAATTCGAGGCTGTATGTAGATTGAAGCTCTCGCCGTCATACACGCTTGCCACCGACTGCAGCTGCCGCCTGATTGCGGCACGTGGCGCAGTCCGTCACACCTTTAAGCCATGTGATCTACAGCACGCGAGAGATCGAGTATTTGGCAGCCAAGTAACATGACTAGCGTTGCCGTCGCATCGAGTTCTCAAATCGCCGCGGACGCGGGCGCCGATGTTGCCGCGGCAGGCGGCAATGCCGTTGATGCCGCAATCGCGGCAAGCCTGGTGCAAGTGGTCACTGAACCCGGCATAATTTCACTTGCGGGCGGAAATCTTATTGTCATCTGGCCGCCAGGCGCGTCCCCGATAATGATCGATGGCGCCTCGGAGATGCCAGGCCGCAATGCGCCGGGCGAGCAACTGGGCCGAGGCGGGCTAGATGTGGTTCTGCCCTACGGAGGTGGTACGCCAACCACGGTTGGCTACGGCTCGGTCGCCACACCGGGCGCGCTCGCCGGTTACGCTCTAGCTTCCCGGCAGTACGGCAGCATACCCTGGAAGGTGCTCGTGGAACCCGCTTACCGGCACGTCAGGGATGGATTCCCGCTGCCTCCTGCTTCGCAGCAATTCATAGATAGTTCGCACACCGGCATCTTCGACTGGAACCCTATCGCTTTGCGTCCACTGCAAGACGAGAACGGGGTGCTGAAGCGTTCTGGAGAGATGATTCACATCGACGATCTTGGCGAAAGCCTGGCAGCGATCGCGGAGGAAGGCGTAACCGCATTCTACCGGGGCGATATCGCACGCTTGATTGCTCGGGATATGGACGACAACGACGGACTATTGAGCCTGACGGATCTGGAGGCATACCAGCCGCGTGTTTTGCCGGCACTCGAGGTGGAGCTGGATGACTGGCAATTGGCGACGGCATCGGCACCCAGCATTGGGGGTGCTGCTTTGGCGGCTATGTTGCTGCAGATGCAGCGCATCGGGCACAGCGACTGGACCGTACAGATGGCAGCCCGTTTGATTGAAGCACAGACGCGCGTGATGCGATTCCGTGAGCAGCACTTGGACAGATCGGAGGAGCTGGGACACGATATAGAAAAATTGCTGAAGCTCGCGAGCAGCATGCCGTCGGTGCTTGCCTCGCCATCTACGGTGCACACATCCGCCGTGGATGCTGACGGACTTGCCTGTGCCGTAACCGCATCTGCCGGCTACGGCTCCGGGGTCATGCCGCCAGGAACTGGAATCTGGATGAACAATTCCCTTGGTGAGGTCGAGATTAACAAACGCGGATTCCATGCGCTGCGGCCCGGCACGCGAATACCATCCAACATGGCCCCAACCACCGGTCGAAGCTCCGATGGCTCCGTGTTGTCCATCGGTTCACCTGGCGCAGATCGTATCACCACCGCCATTCTACAAACAGTAACAAATTTTGTGCATCTCAACATGCCGCTTCAAGATGCGGTGAATTACCCTCGCCTGCATGTCGAATGGCCATGGGAGAATGTGAGCCGCGTGGCCTACGAACCGGGCATGCCTGTAAACGAACTGAAGGTATCGCAACGCCGCTTTGACAGGCTTGACATGTTTTTTGGTGGGGTTACCGCCGTGCATTTTGCGCCTCCCGATCGATTTGAGATGGCGGCGGACATCCGCCGAACGGGTGGCACGGCGCTCTCAGGCGCTGAATAAGGCTTGATTTCGTGTGACGAGCGGACGCTGAACTAGGGCCTGGTGGACTAGCTGCACCTTGATCATTCAGGTCCGTTGTTCACGCCAAAGTCGAAGTTCAGAATTCGATGTCGAATTTTTTTTTGCAGTGATATCGTCTGTTGAACCCATAACAACTGACTCTTTGTGTGGCGACACAGACAGACCGGTTTTGACCCGACAGAGACATTTGAACAGATCCGCCGCAAGGTGACTTTGAGGACAAACCCGCCTTTCGCCCAATGCCCGGGTTTGCTCTTGGCTCTGATTATTCCAATGCTTTGTTTAGAGCGGTCGAACAGTGGATCAGCGTGGTGTCGAAGACCGGAACCTGGACATTGCCATGGTTGAGCAACATCCCGACTTCGGTGCATCCGAGGATCAGACAATCCGCCCCGGCACCCACTAACCGCCCCGCGATCTCGACATATGCCGCCTCGCTTTCGTCCGTCGTGACATCCATGCACAGTTCTTCATAGATGATCCTGTGGGTCTCGGCGCGATCCGCATCATTTGGGATGATGGGTGTCAGCCCTGCGGCGACTAACCGGTCGGTGTAGAACGACTGTTCCATTGTGAAGGCGGTGGCCATCAAACCAGGCGATTTCAGTCTTTGTGAGGTGATCGCCTCAGCGGTTGCATCTGCGATGTGAACCATGGGGATACCCACGCCCGTCATCATCTGGTCGGCGAGCTTGTGCATGGTGTTGGTCGCCAGAACGATCAGGTTGGCACCACCGCGTTGCAATGCTTTTGCCTCATCGTTGAGGATAGCCCCTGCGGCATCCCATTCCCCTTTCATCTGGAGATGTTCGATCCGGGCGAAGTCCAGTGAGCGGATAAGAAGCTCCGGGGAGTGAAGCCCGCCGAGACGTTTGCGGGTCATGTCACAAAGTTCGCGATAGTAAACTTGCGTTGAAGCGGCGGACATTCCGCCTAGGATTCCGATTGTCTTCATCTATCGTTCCAAAGATTGAGTGCGGGGCTCCGTTCAGCTGAAAGATCATTCCTTGCGATGTGGAAATGACCGCATCGGGTTCTTTGTCAGCGCCCAATTCGCAAAGGCCGACGGTAGAAGATTGCACTTGGCCGACCAATTTTCTATCCCTCAACTTGTTCCTCTGCACCCCTGACTCCGGACCTCGTGCTTGGTTTGATCCTGATCAACTTTCCTCGGGTGAGCTGCCTTATAATTTGGGGCTAATCAATCAGGAGGGAGCAAAGCAATGTTGCAGGTTAAGGACCTTATGAGTGATGCGCCCGTAGTCGTGTCTCCGGATGCCAATCTTCACGATGCATTGATTAAGATGAACCGGGTAGGATCTCGGCATCTGCCGGTGGTCGCGGACGACAAGCTCGTCGGCATCATCACTGACCGAGATTTACGCTTGGCCGTCAATTCACCGATTGTCAACGAGGAAGCCGACCTCACACGAGAATCGGTCCTAGACGGTGTCCGGGTCAATGAATGCATGACCTGCGACCCGCAGTGTGTTTCATCGAACACACCGCTTTATGAGGTGGCGGACCTTTTGTCTCTCAACAAGTTCGGTGCCATGCCGGTCGTGGACGAAGGCAAGCTCGTTGGTATGATCAGCTACATTGATTTTCTCAAGCACTATGCGGCCAACCGTTAGAGCGTTTCTTTCTCATGTGGAACCATTTGATGGTCCAAATCCGGTCACTCGGCTAGTTACGGAACGCAGCGCGATGTGGGTCATCGGGCAAGTTCCGTAATGACGTCCGATGGCCGGATTTGGGCCACCGAAGGCCGTGTTTGTGCGCCCGCTGGACGTCGTTATGCTCCGCTTGTGGTCAACCAGACCACGGCGCGAAGCATGCC
>JAEKFU010000400.1 GCA_016522385.1 Pseudomonadota bacterium | reverse complement strand
TGGGGTGGAGTGCCGGGCCGGCTTGGACGCACTGCCGGGCTTGCTAGCGGAGTGCGACTATGTCGCCTGCATTCTGCCCTCGACGTCACAGACCCAGGACCTGTTCGATGCGGAGATGTTGGCAAAGATGAAGCCGGGTGTAGTCCTGATCAACGCCGGTCGCGGCGACCTGATTGTCGAAGAGGACCTGCTGGCAGCGCTTGATGATGGTCCCTTGGCGGCCGCGGTGCTCGACGTGGTGCGCAACGAACCATTGCGCGAGGACCATCGCTTGTGGCGGCATGGCAAAGTGACGATCACGCCGCATGTCTCGGGCTGGCATCTCGACCGGGGCATCGTCGATATTGTCGAAAACTACAACCGCCTAGTCGGCGGCAAACCGCTGTTGCATGAAGTTGATCGGAAGGCGGGATATTGAGGCATCCCCTTGTGACGTTCTCGAGCTTCACCCTTGGACCCATTTCTCAACTGCAAGAGAGGTTGCTCGGGTCTTCGAGCCAAGCCCGAGGAAATCAATGAAAGAATGTGCGAAATCCGCTTTTGCACTCTATTGCACCGGAACCACGATCACGGCACAGTCGCGCAATGAGTCCGACGATCAGCAGTTTCGAATTTGAACAACGGCGCCAGTATGCGGCGGCAGCGGCTACTGCGGCCGACCTTGAAGGCCTGCTGGTCTGTTCGCGCGGCGGCGGTACGCTCGACCGCTATGCGGATGTTTTCTGGCTGAGTGGGTTCTACACCCAATTTCCCAATATCCCCGATGTTCCCGGCAACTGGTCGGGACGGGCTCACGCACTAATGGTGATGAAAGGCGACGGCGAGGCACGCCTCATCGTCGACGTGCCTGCCTGGAATGATGTGGCGCTTGACAATGCGCAGATTACTTTTGCCGATCACGTGCCGCAAGCCGTGATCGCCACGCTGCAAGACATGCAGCTCGACAAAGCCCGCCTTGGCCTTGTAGGCACGGATGCTATGCCGGCCAAGATCTATAGGATGGTGACCAGCGCGCTGCCTGGGCTCGACCTGATCGACTTTCAGGATGACTTCAACGACCTCAAGTCCGTCAAAAGCCCGGCAGAGATCGACCTGCTGCGCAGCGCATCGGCGCTTGGCTCGCGGGCTATCGAGACGATGATGGAGGCAGGCCGCGCCGGAATGACCCACGGTGAGGTGATGGCCAGGTGCCTGGACGTACTGGTGCCGGCGCGGGCCATTCTCTACAACGCGTTCATCCGCTCCGGGTCCGGCGGGGCCGAACCGCGATTTGTCAGGTCGTCGCTGCCGACATGGGGATCAGGCGAAGAGTTGCGCGACGGCGATTTTTTGTGCGCCGGGATTTCCGGGGTGCTGGATGGTTACTATTTCGACCTCGCCCGCTGCCGCCCGATCGGCCGGGCGAGCAATGCCCAGATCGATGTGTTTGAGAGCACCATCGCCGTCGTCGAGGCCGGCATCGCGGCTATTGGGCCCGGTGCAACCGGCGAGGAAGTCATGCAGGTCGGCGCTGCGCGGCAGCGTGAGCTTGGTTTTGAGCAGACCGGCAATTTCAACGGCTTCGGCCATGGCATCGGCTTGGGCTGGGATGATCCGTGGCTGGCGCCCGGTGTCGATAAGCAGATCAAGCCCAACATGGTCATTTGCGTCGAAAAATGGCTGATGCGCGATGGTTATGCCGGCGACTATGAAGACACGGTATTGGTCACCCAAGGCGGCGCGGACAAAATCACGAATGCGCGCATGCGTTGGTGGTAAATGAAGATCACGGGAGAGCGATGACCGATGTGACGGCGGCGTGAAGCGGGATACCGACAATTCGATCGGGCAAATTGCCGACCTTCTGGCAATTGAGGCCTCCTCGGAGCAGATCGCTGCGGTTCTCGACGCCGTGTCTCCAGAGCAGATGAAAAATCGCGCTGCGGACCATGTCCTGCGCGGCGGCGAAGTCTGGAAGCGCGGCGCCGAGACATTCCTCAACACGGGGACGAACGGCCGCTGGCACGATGTCCTGTCAGCGCAAGAGCTGAAATTCTATGAAGCCGCTTGCGATCGCACCTTGGGAGAGGATTGCAGGGCCAGGCTGAAAGGCGTTGGCGGCGTGTAGTCGCGCTGATCTTGTCATGGACACGCGCGGACTTCTGTGGTGACAATACGCCAAGTTCGTCACTACCCATTCTGAAGATCGGAGAGCGCGTCATGAAGTTTCAGCTGGCGATCAATATGGAGCGTATTGCGCCTAACACCGACATGAAAGATGTCGCCCGACATACGCTGGAGATGGTGCAGATGGCCGATCAAGGCGGTTTTGAGATCGTCTGGGCAGCTGAACATCATGCGCTTGAAATGACGATCGCACCGAACCCATTTCAGATCCTTACCTGGTGGGCGGCGCACACGGATCGGATCCGGCTCGGCACCGGGGTTGTCGTTGCGCCCTACTGGCATCCGATCGATGTTGCCGGCGAAGCAGCCCTCCTTGACCTTTACAGTGGTGGACGGCTGGAATTCGGCATCGGGTCGGGCGCCTATCAACGCGAGTTCGATCGGATGCATGCCGGGCTGAAGCAATCGGACGGCTGGCGTTATATGCAGGAGATGCTTCCCGTAGTGAAGGCGCTGTGGGCCGGCGATACGGAACACGATGGCGAGTTCTGGTCGTTCCCGACAGCGACATCGGTCCCCAAGCCTCTCCAGCAACCGCACCCGCCGATCTGGGTGGCGGCGCGGGCGCCGGTGAGTTTTGACTATGCGGTCGCACAAGGCTGCAACATCATTTCCTGGCCGTTGACCCGTCCGATGTCGGAGGCTGAACTCTACAAGGCGCGGCTCGATGAGGCGATGGCGAAAAGTCCGGACAGCCAGCGGCCGACCTTCGCAATGATGCGCCATACGGCGCTTTATGATTGCACGGAGGACTGGGAGGTGCCGGTACAGGCAGCACAGCGGGCGCTTGGCCAGTTCGAGAACCTGTTCAAGAACCTGGGCGATGTTGAAAATGGATTCCCCAAGCAGATCGCGCTGACCGAGCTCGCCAATCGTGATGAATACAACCCGCGCATGCTGCACGATAACCTAATGTTCGGCACACCCGAAGAGGTGATTTCCAAGCTGAAGCCCTATAAGGAGCTGGGAGTCGATCATTTCACCTATTACGCCAGCCTGGGGCTGGGCATCGCGGAGCAGAAGCGATCGCTGGAATTGTTCATCAACGAAGTCATGCCGGCCTTCACCGATACCGGCAGCCAACAGGCCGCTCAATAAGGGCACACAGTCATGTCGGCGGGGATCCATGTCCGCCGGAACGGTGCGATCCTGGAGGTCACGCTCGACCGGCCGAAAGTCAATGCAATCGATTTGCAAGCTAGCCGGTCGCTTGGCGAGGCATTTGCCACGTTGCGCGACGACGACGCGCTGCGCTGCGCCATCCTGACCGGTGCCGGCGACAAGATCTTTTCCGCCGGATGGGATCTCAAGGCGCTTGACCGTGGTGACACACAACTTGAGAACTGGTGGGACGACGGCGATTATGGGGACGGCGGCTTCGCCGGGCTGACCGAGAACTGGACGCTCAACAAACCGGTGATTGCAGCACTCAACGGCCTGGTGATCGGTGGCGGCTTCGAACTGGCGCTTGCTTGCGATCTGCTGATTGCGGCTGACCACGTGGAATTCGGCTTGCCGGAAATGCCGCTCGGCATGGTACCGGATGCCGGTGCACTGCAGCGCCTGCCAAGACGCCTTCCCTACAATATCGCCATGGAGATGTTCGTGCTGGGCCGGCGGATGACCGCCGATGAAGCGGCACGCCACGGCCTCATCAACAAGGTCGTGCCGGCCGCGGATCTGATGCCGTCGGCACGCGCCTGGGCGGCACAACTGGCGGAAGCCGCGCCGCTGGCGCTCCAGACGGTAAAGGAAGTGCTACGTGCGATCGAGTGCCGGCCTCTGGAGGATGCCTTTGCCAGGATGCGCCGTGGCGACCTGCCGATCTATGGCAGGATGCTAACATCAGCGGACGCCAAGGAGGGCGTGCGGGCGTTCGTGGAGAAACGCAAACCTGAATTCAAGGGCCGATGATCATGGCTCGTCCCAAGCCGCAGGATGTCCGTCTCATCGCCAGTCTCGGCGCCGGGCCGATTGGCGGCGGGTGGTCGGCACATTTCCTGGCCCGGGGTTATGACGTCGTGAGCTACATTCACGACCCGGCGGAGGAAGCCGGATTGCGCAGCCTGATCGAAACGGCTTGGGTCAATCTCGAAGAACTCGGGCTTCAGCCGGGCGCTTCACTGGAGCGGCACAGCGTGACCAACGATCTTGAGGCGGCTGTTGCTGAGGCCGATTTCGTGCAGGAATGTGCCCCGGAAAGGCTTGATCTGAAGCAGGCGCTGTATGCCAGGCTTGGTGACAGCGTGCGTTCCGACATCGTTATCGCTTCGAGCACCTCCGGGCTCACCATGACGGAGATCCAGGTGGAGTGTTCGACGCCCGAACGCACGGTGGTCGGGCATCCGTTCAATCCACCCTATCTGCTCCCTCTGGTTGAGATTGTGGGCGGCAAACAATCTTCCCCGGACTCGGTTGCGTGGGTGCAGGCGTTTTACCGATGCGCCGGCAAGGTGCCGCTAGTGCTGCCGAAGGAAATCCCTGGCTTCATCGCCACACGCCTCCAGGAGGCCCTGTGGCGGGAGGCACTGCATATGGTGGCTAATGGCGAGGCGACTCCGGAACAGATCGACCTGGCATTGATTAATGGGCCAGCGCCACGCATGGCTTTCATGGGTCAGTGCATGGCGTTTCATGTCGCCTGTGGGGCAGGCGGCATGGCAACCAACCTGGATCAGTTCGGACCCACCCTGAAACTTCCGTGGACGCGGCTCGAGGCGCCGGAGCTAACGCAGGAATTGCGCGACCGCATGGTCAACGGGTGCAATGAGATTGCCGCCGGACGGCATTTTGAGGAAATGGTCGAAGAACGCGACCGCGCGATCGTCGCGATCCTAAAGGCCGTGCGGGAGATAAAGGGAGGATCGAGATGAATTATGAAGTGGTGGTCACCTGCGCGGTGACCGGTGCAGGCGATACGCTGGGCAAACACCCGGACGTGCCGGTGACGCCGAAACAGGTGGCCGATGCGGCGATCGAGGCGGCCAAGGCCGGCGCGGCTGTGGCGCACTGTCATGTGCGCGATCCCGAGACCGGCAAGGGCTCGCGTGATCCGGAACTGTTCAAGGAAGTGGTCGATCGGATTCGCAGTTCCGACACGGATGTGGTGATCAACCTGACCGCCGGCATGGGCGGCGACTGGGTGCCCGACAAGGCCAACCCGGCAATGCCGGGGCCCGGGACCGACATGATCGGGCCGCGCGAACGGCTTGCACACGTCGGGGCGCTGAAACCGGAGATCTGTAGCCTTGACTGCGGCACGCTCAACTTCGGCAATGGCAACGAGATCTATGTGTCGACACCGCCGTTCTTGCGCGAGATGGCGCAGCTGGTGCAATCCTGGGGCGTCAAGCCGGAGCTTGAAGTGTTCGATCTCGGCCATATTAGATTTGCCAAGCAACTGATTGCCGAAGGGCTGGTCGACGAGCCACCGATGTTCCAGATCTGCCTGGGCATTCCCTGGGGAGCCGACCAGACGGTCGATACCATGAAGGTGATGAAGGACCAGTTGCCGGCCGGAGCCAACTGGGCAGGTTTCGGCATCTCGCGCATGCAGATGCCGATGGCGGCTGTCGCCACAGCCATGGGCGGCAATGTGCGAGTCGGGTTGGAGGACAATCTATACCTGGATCGCGGCGTGCTGGCGAGCAACGGGCAACTGGTCGAAAGGGCGATTGAGATCATCGAACGGATGGGCGCGCGCGCTGTGACGCCGGCCGAGGCCCGCAAAAAACTTGGGCTCGGTGGCGCATGACGCCCGCTCGACGCAAAAATCTTGAGCGCCTATTGCGGCCGCGCCATATCGCCTTAGTCGGAGGTCGCGATGCCGAAGTGGTGGCCGGCGAATGTGCGCGGATCGGATATTCGGGGCCGGTGTGGCCGATCAATCCGAACCGCGATCAGATCGGGGGTCACAAATGCCATGCGCGCATCGACGATTTGCCGGCAGCACCCGACGCCGCCTTCCTGGCCGTTCCGGTCGATGTAGCGATCGAGTCGGTCGCCGCTCTTGAGGCAATCGGTGCAGGCGGGTGCGTTTGCTACACGGCCGGGTTCGGCGAACTGGGCGAGGACGGAGCACGGGCCGAACTGTCCTTGATCGAAGCGGCCGGCGATATGGCATTGGTGGGGCCGAATTGCTATGGACTGATCAACTATCTCGACCAGGTTGCGCTGTGGCCGTTTGCCCATGGCGGGGACTGCCCAGGTTATGGCGCGGCGATCGTGACGCAGAGCGGCATGCTGTCATCAGACCTGACAATGAACCAGCGCTCGGTACCGCTCGCCTACATGATATCTGCAGGCAACCAGTCCGTTCTGTGCCTTGAAGATTTCATCGACGTCCTTGTTGACCGCAAAGAAGTTCGGGCGATAGGCCTTCATATCGAAGGTCTGCGCCATGTGCGCCGGTTTGCCGAAGTGGCGTTGAAGGCGGCGCACACGGGAGTGCCCATTGTGGCGCTGAAGACCGGTATTTCCGATATGGGCGCACAGCTGACCGTGAGCCATACGGGGTCGCTGTCAGGCACCGATGAACTCTATCAGGCGCTATTCGACCGGTTTGGCATCATTCGTGTGGACTCCCCGGCACAGATGCTTGAGACGCTCAAATTCCTGTGTGTCGCAGGTGCGCCCGGAGGGCGCCGCCTGGCCGGGCTCACCTGCTCGGGCGGCGGGGCAACGATGCTGGCCGATCATGGCGAACGACTCGGGCTGGACTTTCCGCAGCCGGAACCGGCGACGGCCCAAGCGCTGCGAAATGCGCTGCCGCACACGGCGACTGTCTCCAATCCGCTCGATTACACGACACCTATTTGGGGCAAGTGCGATCGGGTGGCACCCGTGTTCAAGACATTGCTCGGGGGCGAGCATGATGCCGCGGTGATCGTTCAGGATTATCCGCTGGACGGCCTCGACGCCGACAAACAGTCCTATCTCAACGATGCCAAAATGTTCATAAAGGCGACCGGGGCGGCAGGCATTCCGGCCGCCGTGGTGAGCACCCTGCCGGAGAATATCGACCCTGAGACCCGCAACATGCTTCGCGCAGCGGGGGTCGCGCCTATGCAGGGTTTGCCAGAAGCCCTTACAGCAATCGCCTCGGCCGCCTGGTTCAGTGAGCGACGCCGCGCACTCGAGCAAAACCGACCGGCGCTGCATGAGTTCGCAGGAACTCCCAAAGATGCGCAGCTCATCGATGAATGGCAGGCCAAGAAACATCTGAAATCGGCCGGTCTTGCTGTGCCCGATGGCCAGATGGTCAGCGGTGCGCGGGCCGGCGAGGCGGCCGAGGCGGTGGGTTTTCCTGTCGCGCTCAAAATGGCGAGCGTTCGTCTTGTCCACAAAACCGAGGCCGGCGCTGTTGCGCTTAATCTGGAGAGCAAAAACGCTGTCAATAGCGCAGTTGCACAGATGCGCAAAGACGTCCGGCAGCACGAGGCCGCAGCAGTGACGGATATTTTCATTGTCGAGGCAATGGAGGATACGCCTGTGGCCGAATTGCTGGTCAGTGTGCGAAATGACGAGAATTTCGGCCTGGCGATGACGATTGCCAGTGGCGGTGTCCTGGTTGAGGTGATCGATGATGCAGCAACGCTTCTGTTGCCGGTAAGCTTCGACGATATCGATGGCGCACTGGCACGGCTGAAAGTCGGCCAACTGCTGCGTGGTGCGCGCGGTAGGGCCAGCGCCGATCGAGGCGTGTTGGTCGATGCCCTGCAGGCACTGGCGGGCTATGTTGCAAATCACGCTTCGCTGATTGCCGAAATTGAGATTAATCCACTGTTTGTACAGCCAGACAGGGTGGTTGCCGTTGATGCCCTGATGCGGGTCGCCGCGGATCAAAAAAACCCAAGGAGACAGGTACCATGAGCAAGAGTCCCAAGCAGGTGATTGGAGATCCATTGATTATCGGCGGTAGGCAATTGTCGTTGTCGCGGGCAATCCGGGCCGGAGGTTTTGTGTTCCTGACCGGCCAAGTGCCGTTCAAGGACGGCGCGCCGATGACCACCGGATCGATCGAGGATCAAACCCGCGCCGTGCTGGATGACATCAAGGATACCCTGGCGATGGCCGGCTGCGAACTGGCCGATGTCGTCAAGGCCATGGTGTGGCTGACAGACCGGGCCGACTTTGCGGGATTTAACGCGGTTTATGGGGAGTATTTTCCGCACGACCCCCCTGCCAGGTCGGCGGTGGTGAACGATTTGCTGGTTGATGTGAAGGTTGAGGTTGAAGTTGTGGCATACCGGCCACAGTAGCTGTGCGAATCACCTATACTGGTTCTGAAGTTGTTGGAGATTGCACCCCGATAGCGTTAGACAAGGCCATGTTGGCGCGGGAGGCACCATACTAACAGGATGGCCGGGCTTCACATGACTCAGCAAAAGTTACTCTATGCACTCATCATTCGCGGCATCTGCACTGTCACGGTTATGTCTGTTGGCGGTCCGATGTTGGCGCAAGAGCTGGAACAGCAACAGTCGCGAACCGGAGGCCCATCCTATGATGAACTCCCCGCCGTATCATCATTTGAAGAACTGACGGCGCCGCAGATAGATCTGGATTTGATCCCGCAGACCAACCTGCCGCCTACCTCGCCAGAAACAACGGCGTCGATTACTCCGAGGTCGGCGGTCAAGGAACAACCCTCGGCAAAGGGGGACCGGACCGCTCCGCTGGTCAAGCGGAAACTGACACCGAAGACGATGCCGGTTCTCGAGCGACCGCCCGCGGTAAAAGCCAATGTGGCAGCAAAGCCGGCAATCAAGGTGCCGGTGCCGGCCCACAAACCGAAGGCTCCGGTCTTTTCAGACAATACGGTTGCATCACCGGTATTGGTGAATGATACCGATGTAATCACGTCAACGCTGGAACAAATACCGGTTGTCGGCGTGGAGCTCACACCGGAAGACGAAACGCCACCGGAAATTCGGCAACGGGTCTTTGAGGATATCGACCGGCGCTAGCGCGTGATACCTGCCGACCTTCTTTGTCTTCGCCGTGTACCAAGCGGGTCACGGCTGGTGACTTAGAGCGTTTCTTTCTCATGTGGAACCATTTGATGGTCCAAATCCGGTCACTCGGTTAGTTACGGAACGCAGCGCGATGTGGGTCATCGGGCAAGTTCGCTAACGACGTCCGATGGCCGGATTTGGG
>JAEKFU010000352.1 GCA_016522385.1 Pseudomonadota bacterium | reverse complement strand
GTGTTGCACGGGCTCCGGTCGCCGGGTCCGGCTGGGCACCTGCATGAATGGCTCGGGTGTCAAACCCATACTCCTGCTCGCTCATTGGATAACAACTCTCCCACTAGACTACGTACTGGCGGCCCCGCCGGAATACTGCCTGTAAGCCAATGAAATTGCTAGGCCTTGCTGCTCGGACGGCAAATTCTTCGTTAACCGGGTTTATGGCGTAATCGGTGCCGATCAAGCAAAGTCGTCAAGCGCGCTTCGTTGGTGCTATCCCAAGGCTCTGCACTCTGCCCGAAGCATGCAGGATCTGCTTTTTCGAGGAGATGACGCCGGAATTACCGCCGACCCAGCCCCACTCACCGGACAGTTTGCCGTATTCCATCTTCGGGCAGCGATCCATCACAACCTTGATACCGGCGGCCTCGGCTCTTTGCGCCGCGGCATCATTGCGCACGGTGAGCTGCATCCAGATCACCTTTGGCAACGGGGAGAGCTGCAAGGCCTCATCGACGACACTTGCCGCGATTTCGGAATTGCGGAAGATATCGACCATATCGAGCGCAACTGGTATCTCGTTGAGCGTGGCATAGACCGGCCGCTCGAGTATCGTGCTGCCGGCCTTGCCCGGATTCACCGGATAGACCTCATAACCCTTCTCAATGAGATATTTCAGTACAAAGAACGATGGCCGCACATCATTCGACGATGCGCCGACAATCGCCAGTGTTCTGACGTCATTGAGAATGCCGCGGATATAGTCCTGAGGATAGTGGTCGTGATTGACTGCGGGCGCGCTCACGTCGTCCACTTCGGGTCGCGTTTTTCAATGAACGCGCCGATCCCCTCGCGGGCATCGTCCATCATCATGTTTTCGACAATCGTTTCACTGGCAAATCGGTAGGCCTCGTTGAGCGGCATCTCGAGTTGGCGATAAAAGGCCTGCTTGCCGAGCTTGAGCACGCTTGAAGACTGCGCCGCCAACCTTGCCGCCATAGCATCGGTCGCGGCGCGCAATTCGTCAGGATCGACCACCCGGTTGACGAGGCCTGCTTCCATCGCCTCGCCCGCCGTCATCATTTCGCCAAGGGTGAGCAGTTCCATTGCCCGCTTGCGCGAAATATTGCGCGACAATGCCACCATTGGTGTCGAACAGAACAGGCCCGAGTTGATGCCGTTGACACCGAAGTGCGCGTCTGAACTGGCCACTGCCATGTCACATGCCGCCACCAGCTGACAGCCCGCCGCCGTCGCAGTTCCCTGCACTTCGGCGATGATCACTTTTGGATGGGAGACAATGGTCTGCATCATCTTGGAGCAGACATTGTAGATCCATACGAAATAGTCCCGTCCGCCATCTTCGTCGCTGCGCCGCGCCGTCATTTCTTTGAGGTCGTGCCCACCGCAAAATCCGGGCCCGTTTGCGGCAATGACGATGGCTCGGACATCGGCGTTCTCGGCGGCCTCATCCAGCGCCGTCTGCAGAGCATCCAACATCTCCTCGCTCAGAGTGTTGCGGCCCGCTGGCCGGTTCATGGTCAGCCGCAGCACGCCTTCATCGAGCGCGCTCAACAAAATCGGATCATTGTGATTTCTTGTGATGTCTGGCATCCGAAATACCTGTCAATCAGTCTCCGTCGGTTTCTTCGAGCAGCCTCAGTTTAGCGGCATAATACTGATCCTGCATCAGTTGTCGAATGATCGACTTGTTATTGTCCGACGCTATCATCGCCTCCAGACTGGAGATCATTTTTGCTCTCGCCGCTGCATCTATGTCCGGGTCTTCCTTGATAGTGGTGATCTGCTGGAGAATTGCTTCGTCCTCGCCATCGTGCACTGCGCCAAACGCGAAACCAACGGACGCAATGCTCATGTTCCAGTCGGAGATGTCCTGAAACCCGAATCTGCGCACATCGGCCTCCAGCCGCTTGCCGGCTTCGGTCTCAGCCACGAACTCCTCTAGTGTTTCGTACTCATCGATCCCGTCTTCATTGTACTTGTCACGCACCTCGGCCAACGCATCAACCGCCCGCTTGGCAATATCAATGGTCAGTTCGATGGTCTTTATGACGGGAATCTCTTCCGGCTCAAGCACTTCGAATGGCACCACCTGACCTGGGTCATGCGGCACATCCGGCAGTGACGGCTCCTGCGGCTTCTTTTTCGGAGCCTTGTTGTCTGGCACGAAATGCGGGCTGAACGGTGAGCTTGTCGAAGGCGACTTTTGCGGCTCTTCCCCGATGCGTGACTGATCTTTGGTCGCAAGAAGACGGTTCGGGCTTGCTGAAAGCCAGACCATAAGGCTAATGCTGACGGCCGCCACCGTGAATTTACGCATCATGGTGCCATTCCCCGCTCCGCCATCTGGAATAGGATTTTAGGGGTTTGCACAACGGTTGAAAAGAGGAGATGACCAACGGTCAACTTGAAGTGGCAATCGGACGAGGTGATGCGGTTCCTGTTTACGGAATTTCCGTAAGCCTTTGCCAACGGTCGCAACTACACCATCAAGGTCCTTGAGCCCGGCAAGGCCCGCATCGCCTTTGTGGCCGGTGACGAACAATTGCGCCCTGGCGGAACAGTCTCCGGTCCGGCGCTGATGGAGCTGGTCGATTTCTCCATCTATGTTTTGCTGCTTTCCCATCACCGTGCCAGCGCCCGGCTTGCCGTAACCACCAATCTGCAAATCAGTTTCCTGCGCAAAGCTGGGCCCGGCGAACTTCATTGCGACGTCGAAATGATGAAACATGGCCGCACGCTTTCAGTCGCCGATGCACGCATCTCATCGGCTGCAAGCGGTCGGGTGATCGCCCATGCCCAGGCCAGCTATTACATGCCGAGGCACAATGAGGTATTATAATACCCCATCACTAAGCTACCGTATTTAAGCAATAAAAAGCGTATCAATTGAATTTTGTGTTGACGCAGTAAGATGCTTGCCGTAAACCGTCGCTCCATCTGGCCAGACGTCTGCCCGGCCGCGCGTGTGACGTTCGACAAATGCGGCAGCGCACTAAAATTCGAGTTCAGGATCAATCGCATGAAAACCTATTCGGCACGGCCCGCTGAGGTCGAAAAGAAATGGCTGCTGATCGATGCCGAAGGCATGGTTGTTGGCCGGCTTGCCGCCATCATAGCCACACGGCTGCGCGGCAAGCACAAGCCCACCTACACCCCGCATATCGATTGCGGCGATAACATCATCGTCATCAATGCCGACAAAGTTGTTCTGACAGGCAACAAGCGAAACAACAAGAAGTACTACTGGCATACCGGTTATCCCGGCGGCATTAAGCAGCGCGTTGCACGCGATGTACTGGAAGGCCGTTTCCCGACCCGCGTGCTCGAGGCGGCCGTGCGCCGCATGATGCCGGGCGGCCCACTCAGCCGTGACCAGTTATCGAATATGCGCATCTACGCCGGCACAGAACATCCGCATGAGGCCCAACAGCCCGAAACGGTCGATGTCGCAGCGTTCAACGCCAAGAACAAGTTCAGAGGATAAGCCCGATGGCTGAAGAAGAAGAAACAACACTGGAAAATCTCGATGAAGCAATGGGCATCGCCGAAGCACCGGCGGCCCCTGCCGAACCGAAAATAGACGCTCATGGCCGCGCATACGCCACGGGCAAACGCAAGGACGCTGTCGCCCGGGTGTGGGTCAAGCCGGGTGCCGGCCGGATCACTGTAAACGAGCGAGAAGTCGAGACCTATTTCGCCCGGCCAGCGTTGCAGATGATCCTCAAGCAACCGCTCGTTGCCGCCGATCGTGCCAGCCAGTTTGATGTCGTGGCAACCGTCTCCGGCGGCGGCCTGTCCGGCCAGGCAGGCGCTGTGCGCCATGGTATCTCAAAGGCGCTCACCTATTACGAACCCGCCTTACGCGGAGTCCTCAAGAAGGGCGGCTTCTTGACCCGCGACTGCCGCGTCGTCGAACGCAAGAAATATGGCAAGGCAAAGGCGCGACGCAGCTTCCAGTTCTCCAAGCGTTAATCCGGTCGCAAGCAACAGTTGCAAATCAAGAAAACCTGCAACTTCGGAGCTTCTCGCTTAAGGTCGGCTTCTGCATCTTTTGCCGGTCGGGTTAGTCAATTTCCCGAACTGGTCTTCGAGCTAGAGCGATTCTTTCTCATATGGAACCATTTGATGGTCCAAATCCGGTCACTCGGCTAGTTACGGAACGCGGCGCGATGTGGGTCATCGGGCAAGTTCGGTAACGACGTCCGATGGCCGGATTTGGGCCACCGAAGGCCGTGTTTGTGCGCCCGCTGGACGTCGTTATGCTCCGCTTGTGGTCAAACAGACCACGGCGCGAAGCATGCCTAGCCAGCAGACGCAGAAACGCGGTCAAATGATTCCATATGAGAAAGAAACGCTCTAGGCACTTCTCGGACATTTCAGTCTATCAGGTGCCGGGACCGCTTCACCAACCCACGCGGACATACGCTTTCACAACATCGGAAATCATCCGGATTGAACTGAGTTGCGATCATTGCAACCACCGCCAGCAATCCGCCGACAACCATCGGGCAGCGTGTCACGCAAGGCGGAATTGCGACGGGTTTTTGA
>JAEKFU010000314.1 GCA_016522385.1 Pseudomonadota bacterium | reverse complement strand
GACCAGGCGCTTGGCATACCAGATCGCCAGCAGGAGGCCGAATATATAAGCAAGCGCATACCAGCGCACCACCAGGGGTCCAACCGCAAAGGCGATCGGGTCAAATTCAGGAAACGGTATGGCGGCGACAGACGGCATGGTGCGCGACAGTGACGGCAAGCCTGCCAGCCGTCAAGCATCGCCGCGGGGCAGATAAGATGCAGCTGATCTTGATATTGGTATGTCGAACGCCTAGGTGACTCTGATGAACAACCAAGGTGCCGAATTATGACCACCACAAGTTCCAGATTCTTCGATGAAGTCGCAAAGTTGATGACGAATGCCGCCGGTGCGGCGCAAGGTGTGCGAAAGGAGGTCGACACCCTGGTCAAGACCCAGGTCGAGCGCGTCCTCGGCGAACTAAATGTCGTGCAACGTGAAGAATTCGACGCGGTTCTCGCCATGGCGCAAAAGGCGCGTGAAGAGAACGAAGCGCTTAGCAGACGTGTCGCCGAACTTGAAGCTGAGTTGACAGCTGCGCCAGCGACCAGAAAACTAACGCCCAAAAAGACCACCCGCAAACCGGCCAAGAAGGCTTGAACGCCAGCACACATCACAGGCGTCGGCAATTCACTCCAATGACATGTGGAGGAATCACCAGCGTCCAAAATTCTCCCCTTGATGCCTGACTCGCCATCCGGCAACCTCCCACCAGTAGGTGCTAAAGGTGATTCGAACCGCGATATCTTGTGGCGCCCCACAGGAGCAATGTGGTTTCGTCTCGCTAAAGGGGGAATGAGCATGGTAGCGACGCTTTCCATACTAGACGATCAAGAGCATCCCTTGGACAAGGTTGAGAAACTGGCAGCCAGCCACAATTGGCTGGTCGAACGCGCCGCCGATGATGAAATCAACATGGTCGTCGAAGGAACCTGGATCGACCTACACATATGCCTGAACTGGCGCGACGACATCGAGGGCCTGCACATGGCTTGCACCTTCGATCTGAAGGTTCCAAGTCCGCGCCGCGAAGAGGTGCGTCGTGTCACGGCACTGATTAACGAGCAGCTCTATTTTGGTCATTTTGATATTTGGCCAAGCGAAGGCACCTTGATGTTCCGCAACGGCCTGCTCCTGACCGGCGGTGCCCGGGCGACCAATGCCCAATATGAAGCTCTGATATCCCTGGCCCTGGAAACCAGCGAACGCTATTTTCCGGTGTTTCAGTTTGTCATATGGGCTGGTAAGACAGCCGAACAGGCAATGCAGCTGAGCCTGCTGGAAACACTCGGCGAGGCATAGGTCGTTAAAAATGCAGCTTGATGGCAATCTCGTACTGCTCGGCGCCGGCAAGATGGGCGGCGCCATGCTGCAGGGCTGGCTCGACGGCGGCCTGCCCGCCAACCAGATTATCGTCCTCGACCCGGCACCGCCATCGGAGACAGCCGAACTGATTGCTGTCAATGGCATCTCACACAATCCCGCGCTCGACAGCCTCAAAGAGGTCGAAATCGTGCTGGCGGCTGTCAAGCCGCAGATTATGGACGACGTTCTGATCGGCGTGGCGGATCTGAAACGGCACAACCCCTTGATCCTGTCGATTGCGGCGGGCAAGACGATTGCCAGTTTCGAGGCGCACTTTGGCAGCGAAGCTGCAGTCATTCGCTCCATTCCGAACACGCCGGCAGCAATCGGCCGTGGCATCACCGCGATGGCGACAAATGGCAATGTATCGAAAGACCAATTGGCGCTTGCAGAGAGCCTCTTGTCGTCGATCGGCGAAGTTGTCGTGGTCGACAGGGAAGAACTGATTGACGCTGCGACTGCCGTATCTGGGTCGGGGCCGGCTTACATATTCTACCTGACCGAGTGCCTGGCAGCTGCCGGGGAGGCTACTGGTCTGCCGGCCGAAATTGCCATGCAGCTGGCCCGCGCCACCGTCGCAGGAGCCGGCGAGCTGATGCATCGGACCAGCACGCCAGCCAGCACATTGCGAGAAAATGTAACATCGCCACATGGCACAACACACGCCGCCTTGCAGGTGCTCATGTCCAATGACGGCCTTGCACCACTCATCAAAAGAGCTGTTGCTGCGGCGGAAAGCCGCTCGCGCGAACTTGCGGGCTGAGTGCTTTTCTGGTCGTATGACCCATGGCCAAAAAATCCAAATCCATCGACCATGTGATCGATGCAGCCCTTAAACTGGCGACAGAACGTTCTTGGCGTGACATCCGGCTTGCCGACATTGCCGGCGAAGCCGGCATCACGCTTGGCGAGCTGCGTGGATTTGTTTCCTGCAAAGTCGGGGTCCTGCGCGCCCTCGCAGAGCGCCACGACAAGGAACTGCTCGCATCCCTGGAGTCAGATCCGATAGAAGGAGATGTTCACGATCGGTTGTTTGACATCATAATGCGTCGACTTGAATTGCTCGATCCCCACAAGGCAGCGATCAGAAATATCATCGGGGATCCCGCTGACGGCGCCGCCGATTGGATGGTGCTGAGCGGCGCGCTGATCGACAGTCAAGGCTGGACGTTGGCGGCTGCCGGCATCGAAAGCGCTGGCAGGCGTGAGGCGGTTAAACGGCAGGGCCTTGCAATGGTTTCGGCTCGCATCCTGAACGTCTGGGCTCACGATGACGACCCCGGGCTTGCCAAAACCATGGCAGCTCTCGATCGCGCGTTGCGCGATGGCGCCCGGTGGCTCGAGCGTCTTGATGCTCCATTGGCGATGGGCCAGGCCTTTGCAAATCTCGCCCTCAGCCTACTCCAACGCCGCAGCAGGTCGCGCCAGCCGGCTGAAGAAAACCGGCCGCAGCCCGACAACGGCTAACGCAATTGGAGACCACAGGGGGCGCCCGAATGGACAC
>JAEKFU010000301.1 GCA_016522385.1 Pseudomonadota bacterium | reverse complement strand
ATCGTGGAGCGTGCGCTGGAACTCTATGGCAAGCCGGTATATGTGCGTCACGAAATCGTCCACAACAGATATGTAGTCGAAGACCTGAAGGAAAAGGGCGCGGTGTTTGTCGAAGAGCTGGATGAGGTGCCGGATGGCGATCATCCGGTGATCTTCTCGGCCCATGGTGTACCAAAATCAGTTCCCGAGGCGGCCAGGAATCGCAACCTTTTCTATCTCGATGCGACCTGTCCGTTGGTTTCGAAAGTGCATATGGAAGCTGCCCGTCACCACATCGACGGCTATGAGATCGTGCTGATCGGCCATGCCGGTCATCCCGAAGTCATCGGCACGATGGGTCAGTTGCCAGCTGGCGCAATCACGCTTGTCGAGACAGAAGAGGACGCCGAAGGCTTTGTACCGCGCGATCCAGAGAAACTAGCCTATATCACGCAGACGACACTGTCGGTTGACGATACTGCGGGAGTCATTGACGTTCTGAAGCGACATTTTCCAGATATTCACGGGCCGCACAAGGAAGACATCTGCTACGCGACGACCAACCGGCAAGAGGTGGTCAAGCAGATGGCGCCGCGCTGTGACATGCTCCTTGTGGTCGGTGCTCCGAACAGTTCGAATTCTCAAAGACTGGTCGAGGTTGCGAAAAAGACCGGTTGCAGCCGGTCAGTTTTGGTGCAAAGAGCAGCCGAAATCGACTGGGACAAGATCGGCCGACCCGATACGATAGGCATTACCGCAGGCGCTTCAGCGCCGGAAGTTCTTGTCGGCGAAGTTGTCGATGCATTTCGTAAGCGATTCGACGTTAGCGTCGAGACGGTGCGGACCCGTGATGAAAACGTTTCGTTCAAGTTGCCCAAGCAATTGCGCCGTGAAGAAGCGGTGAGCGCTGCCCAGTGACCGAAGCAAAACCGGTCAAGATCTTTACTGACGGCGCCTGCACGGGCAATCCCGGCCCGGGCGGATGGGGTGCTATCCTCCGATTCGGCGATGTTGAGAAGGAATTATCCGGCGGCGAGGCCGAAACTACCAACAACCGGATGGAACTTACGGCGGCAATTGCCGCCCTGGAAGCTTTGAAACGGCCATGCCAAGTCGAACTGACAACTGATTCATCTTATGTCAAAGACGGCATTACCTCGTGGATTAAGCGTTGGCGGCAGAACGGCTGGCGGACCGCCGGGCGCAAACCGGTGAAAAATGCGGAACTTTGGCAACAGCTGGACGCCGCGCTGCAAAGACATCATGTCAACTGGCACTGGGTCAAAGGCCATGCGGGTCACCCGGAGAACGAGCGGGCCGATGAACTTGCCCGAATGGCAATGCAGCCGTTCAAGGATGAGCGAGGGGCCGACCGATAGAGCATATTGATTCAAGCAGGCGCCGGCCCCCTCGACTCTATAAATCAGCAAGAATTGACTCCGCGCCGGACTCTTCGGCCTGACCAGGCTGCGATTCGATGTGCAGGCTAGTCACAAGGCCATCATCGACAATCATTGCATAACGCGTTGAACGGGTGCCCATGCCGAACCCAGAGGCGTCAAGCTGCATACCAATGGCAGTGGTAAATTCGGCGTTGCCGTCGGCCAAGAACATGATCTTTCCGTCAACATCGGATTGCTGCGCCCAGGCGTCCATCACGAACACATCGTTGACAGCAACACAGGCAATCGTGTCAACACCCTTGGCCTTGATGGCTTCGGCACTGGTAAGAAATCCCGGCAGATGCTTCTTGTGACAAGTCGGCGTAAAGGCGCCGGGAACAGCGAACAGCACGACCTTGCGGCCGGTAGTCAGATCACCCGAGGAGAGCGGCATAGGGCCTTCAGACGTCATGGTTGTAAAGGTGGCTTCCGGCAATTTGTCACCGACGGATATTGGCATGGCATTTTCCCTGTAGGTTGTATTGCGGTCTGGTATTCGACCGGGGTCGCGATGAAACCACAAGTTTAGGTTTTAGGTGGGGAATCCGTAAGCACTTTGCCGGCCTGATTGCTCGCGATTTCACAGTGAAAGACAGGTCGGCAACAGTCAGGACGATAAAGACGGGTTTGCTAGTTGATCGTCGTCTCGCCGGCGATGGCCGCACCATTGACGACCACCGTAAGGGTAAGAGCTTTCCCCTTGATATCGCCTGCTTTTTTTAGCCCGTCAATCTGTAGATGATAGATTTTTGAGGCTGCGCCAGCGGCCATCAACGTGGGTTTGCGAAAATACAGTTCATCGGCGCCTTCGACAAAAATGTCGGCATCATCCTGTGATTGCGCCCCGGAAAGCGCAACAGAAAGTACGAACCCATCGCCATACTCTTCCAAGGCGACTGTCTTAATCTTGAGGCTGCCGCCGGATCTCATCGGGATTTTGCGGCGGTAATTTTCGATCACAGCCTGATCATTCGGCTGTCTCGCGGGCTCGCTCAATGTCATCGCCAATTTTGCATTTGCGGGAATGCAGATGTCATTGCAAACGGCATAGAACAGCTCAAGCTTAAGGTGGACCGGCTTGCTTGGATCATTGGGCGTCACCTTGAGCGGGAATACGACGTTGTCCTTGTAGCCGATACTCTCGCCGGCTTCATCATTGTAACGCTTTGGTGCCGGCCACTCGACCTCGACCTTGGCAAGGTTCGCAGAGCCCTTCCAATCAAAATATGGCGGTACGCCAGCCTCTCCCGGCACACGCCAGTAGGTCTTCCAACCAGCACCGAGACGGATTTCGACGCCAGCTGTCCGGGTGCCCTCATCGGCATTTCCTGCCAACAGCCGCACACTCGAATGTTCAAACCGCGCTGATTGCGGCAAGTCGTTAGCATAGGACTGACCGGCCATAATCACCGAGAAGACCGTAGCAATGCCTGCCATTGTCAATGTTCGCATTTCATCCTTCACGCATTACGTGACGCAGTTCTAGCGTAGGAAACGCACCACCCTTATAGGTGCAGGCCGCGATGACACCCCAATCACGTTTGTGTCACAGAAACGCTTTTTAACTGTTAATCGGGGTAAGATTCTGTTGAGACTTCAGGCAGTAGAGCATGTTCGTCAGGATTGATCTGGATTATTGTTCCACGGTAACCTTTATCGTCAGGGTGAGAATCATGCCGATTGGACCACACAGATGACGCCGGCTGAACATCTTGAAGGCCAAATGCTAATCGCGATGCCCGGCATTGGCGATCCGCGGTTCGAAAGAACCGTGATATTCATGTGTGCGCATTCGGCCGAAGGTGCAATGGGCCTTGTCATCAACAAGCCCGCTGATGACCTAACATTCATCGATTTGCTTGACCGCCTCAGTATCATTCCGGAGGATCAACAGATCCGCTTGCCGGAAGAGATCGCCCATATGAATGTGCAATTCGGCGGACCTGTCGAGACCGGCCGTGGATTCGTTCTACATACAACGGACTATTTTATCGCCGACAGCACATTGCCGATCGACGATCGGATTGGTTTGACGGCAACTTTGGACATTTTGCGGGCGATCGCGGAAGGTGAGGGCCCGCGCCGCGCTCTGCTGGCGCTCGGTTATGCCGGCTGGGGACCCGGCCAACTGGAGAACGAATTGCAGCACAATGGCTGGCTACATTGCGAATCCGATGAGACGTTGCTGTTCGGCTGCGATCTGGAGAGCCGATACACCAACGCATTACGCAAGATCGGTATCGATATTTCAATGCTGTCGTCAGAAGCCGGCCACGCCTAGAGCTCAGACCTAAAACATTTCATTTTGATTTGGATCAGTTCTGCTTGTCCCGCGGCGGCCGACCCTAGAGCGTTTCTTTCTCATGTGGAATCATTTGACCGCGTTTCTG
The DNA here is from genome assembly GCA_016522385.1 of Pseudomonadota bacterium. GTDB lineage: Bacteria > Pseudomonadota > Alphaproteobacteria > Rhizobiales > Aestuariivirgaceae > JABDJG01. The sequence goes on along the minus strand of JAEKFU010000301.1, from coordinate 11,352 downwards.
CGTCTGCTGGCTAGGCATGCGTCGCGCCGTGGTCTGGTTGACCACAAGCGCAGCATGACGACGTCCAGCGGACGCAGGAACACGGCCTTCGGTGGCCCAAATCCGGCCATCGGACGTCGTTACGGAACTTGGCCGATGACTCACATCGCGCTGCGTTCCGTAACTAGCCGAGTGACCGGATTTGGACCATCAAATGGTTCCACATGAGAAAGAAACGCTCTAGGCTGAATCGACATTTAGCGCATCCATATCATGGCGGCAGCGATTTGAATGAACGATAGAAATTGGATTGCTTTTCTGTCAAAGCGGGTCGCGATGCGTCTGAATTGCTTGAGCTTTTTGACGCACCGCTCGATGACATTCCTGGCTTTGTAGATCGTGAAGTCATAGGGGATCAGTCGCTTTCGTGTTGGATTGCATGGGATGACAGCCTGCGCGCCCATATCCGCGATGAACGTGCGTAAGGCATTGCTGTCATAGGCTTTGTCGGCCAGGACATGGCTGGCCTTGAGGCCGTCCAAAAGGGCTTCGGCTTGCGGTGCATCACCTTTCTGGCCGGCAGTCAGGATAAACCGCAAAGGTCGCCCAAGAGCATCCGTGGCCATGTGGATTTTGCTGGTCAATCCACCTCTGGAGCGCCCCAAAGCCTGATTTTGGCCCCCCCTTTTCCGGTTGCTGCCTGTTGATGAGCGCGCACCAAGGTGGAATCGAGCATCACATAATCATTGTCAGGATCGTCGATGAGATGCTCAAAGACCTTCTCCCATACGCCGGCCTTGGACCACCGGGTGAACCGCTTATGGACCGTCTTCCACTTGCCATAACGTTCAGGCAAATCATGCCAGCGGGCACCGGACCGCAAAACCCACAAAACCCGGTTCACAAACAACCGGTTATCTTCGCCACACCGACCGCGGTCACCAGCCTTACCGGGAAGTAGATCGCAAATCCGACGCCATTGAACCGCAGAAAGCTCGTACCGCTTCGCCATAATAGACCTCCAGATAACCAAATCTGGAAGCCCATGAATCACATATAATGTGATTTGCGAATCCTAAATGTCGATACAGCCTAGGGCGATCCCTCCGGGATGGGAATTTTCCGGCACTTCCGACACATTGCTCCTTGCCCATATCCAGATAAGGCCTGCCGACCAATACTTAATCCTTGCCGGAACATCGCTCCCTCAGAATAGTCCCAAATCAACGTGAAAGGCTCTAGCCTGAATTGGTACTGATCTGGGCCCGCTACTTGGACTTGGCTTTGCGGGTCTTGGCGGCCTTTCGCAACTTGTGCTTCAGCTGGCCGGTTCGCTTTTTGGCCGCTGATGAACGTTTCTTTACTGGCCGTTGCACTGACTTTACTGGCTGCGCGCGCCGAACGACCGCCGACCTTTGCTTGGCAGGGGATTTTGGCTTCTCGTCACGCGTGGCCGGTTCTGACGCTGAAGGCCTGGCTTTCGCCTCTGCAGCTTCAGCGGGCGTTTTTGTTGCCTCTTGAGGGGTGGGTTCACACGGCGTGCAAGCGTTGAGATCGGACGCCGGTTGATCTACCGGAACTGTGTCGCTGGGTGGCGCGCTTGCCAACGCAGCCTCGCCCGGCACTGCAGTTTCGATCGGCCGTTCAACCTGTCTGCGCTCAACGACCTCGTCAACGGGTAAGGGTGGAGCCGGTGCCGTGACCTGTGCCTCTGCTGTTCCCGTGTCCTCACGCGAGGCGGCAGCAGGTTGCTCGACAATGTCGTCAAAGGGCCAGACTTCGATCGGTTGTGCCGCAACGGGTGAAGACTGGGGCGCAGATGGTTGCGGGTCGCCAGACACGGATGCTGCCTCAGCGGACGGCGGGGATGCAGCGCGACTGGTGGCCGGCGTAGGCCCGCGGGTGACCTCCTCGTCGGGTGTCTTGCCTATACCGTGCAACATGTCCCAGAAAGTCGGCCGAGCCCCGCGCTTGCTAGCCGGCTCGTAGGGAAGCCTACCAAGCGCATGCAACACCTGGCCGGCCGTCAAGGGTTGACCGATAAAAAAACCCTGGGCAAGGTCGCACTCGAGTTCGCGCAAACGCTTTACCTGCTCGCCATTCTCGACGCCTTCGACCACCACATCGAGATCAAGGTCATGGGCAAGCAGGATGATCGTGTCCAAAATGATCGCAGATCTATCGTCCTCGGCATCGGCTTCCAGAAACATGCGGTCGATCTTGAGCGTATCAAACGGCAATCGGGCCAGGTTGGCGAGCGCCGAATATCCCGTTCCAAAGTCGTCACAGGCCAGACCTATGCCCATTTGACGAATCCGCTCCAGAACCTTGGCGGATAGTTCAGGGTTCTCCATGACCATTGTTTCGGTTAGCTCAAGTTTCAACGTTCCTGGCAGAATGTCTTCGCGGGTCAATAAGCCTTTGATCTCTGCCACCAGATCGAAGTCAATCAGCTGTGCCGATGAGACATTTACAGCGACAAACAACGGATCATTTGGCCGGAAGGCACGTTGCCAAACGCCCAACTGACGTGCCGCCTCGTTGAGGACATATCGGCCAATGTCGCGGATGATGCCAGTCTCCTCGGCCAGTCCCATGAAACTTGCTGGTTGTAACAGACCCTCTTTGGGATGCCGCCAGCGAGCCAGCGCCTCAAATCCGGCCAGTTGCTCATCATCGACCCGCATTATCGGCTGGTATGCGACTTCAATCTCGTCGCGTTCTACAGCGCGCCGGAGATCCTGCTCAAGCGCCATCAGTTCGCCGGTTTCATTACGCATGGCAGGACGGAAAAACTCGATCATGCCGCGGCCGCGGCGCTTGGCTTCAAACAACGCGATCTCGGCATCTTTGAGCAAATCTTCTGCATGAGCGCGGTCTCCGCCGCAATGCGCAACACCGATGCTGGTGGTGATCAATACCTCGCGATTGCGCAGCCGAATTGGTTGCGCCAGGGCTGTACGCAGCGCCTCGGTGAAGGCAATGACATCGCGTGTGGGACGGCTAGCATCAAATATGATGCCAAATTGATCGCCCGGCAGCCGACCAACACTGTCCTCAGGCCCCATCAGCTGTGTCAATCTGCGTCCGGCGACGCTGAGAATGCTGTCACCAGCTTCATGGCCAAGGCCGTCATTGATGCTCTTGAACCTGTCCAGGTCGACGACCAATACGAACAATTCCTGCTTGCCGGAGCTGCTGCCACGGGCGACTGCGCGCTGCAACCGGTCGAGGAACAGAGCCTTGTTGGGCAAACCGGTTACCCGATCGCGTACCGCATCACTGAGCAGCCGCTCTTCGGCGCGCTTGTCAGCCGTAACATCGGCTAGTGTTCCAATGAGCCGGATGACGCTGCCGTCCTCGCCGATCATTGCGCGAGCGCGCAGCATGAACCAACGATAACTGCCATCGGCCCTACGCAACCGGAAGTCTTGTGCAAAACTCCCCCGTCCACGGCGCTCCGCACCTTCAACGCTGCTGACATAGACAGCACGATCCGCCGGATGAATGATATCAAGCCAGCGGCCGAGATCAGAGCCGCCGATCGTACCCGGTGTGAGTCCCAGGGCCCGCTCGAGCTCGGATCCAACAAAGAGGCTGCCGTCGTGGACGTGCCAGTCCCAAACTGCCTGTTCGGAGCCGGCTAGTGCCAAGGCCCGGCGACCCGAATCGCGCATGAACTGATAGGAACTGACGCCATGATCGAAGGCGAACTGCGCCAGAGAGAAACTCATGGTGACAAGAATTAGGACCAGCCCGGCAGCCAGAGCCGGCGCGACAATTTCGCCAGAGATAATATCGAGGCAAGCGAAGGCTGCCGCCATGGTCCAGATGAGCAATACGGTCCATGGCAGCAATGATGCCTGGGCGCGAACGGAGGCCTGTTGCCAATAATGAACTGTCAACCCGAAACCGAGTAGCACGATTCCAGCGAAGGCGAGGCGTGAAATGCCGGCAACTAACACCGGCTCGTACCAAGCGTAGACAGCCATCGCGACCGACGCGAGCGCCACGAGAATCAACGTGTTGCACCAGATGGGGGAGCGCTGTCGAAGGTCGAGGAAAGTGGTGAGCGTCAAAACAACACCAAGAAGCATTGAAGATTCGATGACGGCACGTGAGTGAACCGCCTGCCAGTTGTCCGGGAGCCACGAAGGACTCCTTGCAAAGTAGCCGGCGTCAAAAGCGATGAAGCCGATCGCCGCTATTGCGAACAGCCCAGATGCGGGAAAGACCGCACTTGTCCTGACGATGAATAGGCAAAAAAACCCGATCGCCAGGAACATCGCAATGCCGAGAACCACGCCCCTGAAGAACGAATACCGACTGTTCTTTGCATCATAGGCGTCGCGCTGCCACAGCATTGCATGCTCGAGGGTGGCACTGGCCAGCTCCGCGGCATAGCTCACGGTAGCGTCCGGTTCGACCTTGATGGCGACTGCGTCAGCGCCAAGCACAAACAGATTTCGTGTTGGCGGACCCGAGGAGGCCTGCACTCCCAAGATCACGCTGCCATTACGACGGGGCCAGATAACGCGCGAACTGGAAAAGTTCTGATGCGATATCACCAAAACAAGGTCCCGTGACACACGGTCCGGATTGCTGACGGTAAAAACGACCCAGCGATGCGGCTGACCAACACCGTTCGCCTTTAAGGACATGAGAACCTTGGCTTCGGGGTCATTGCCCCGCAGTTCTATTTTCACCTGCGGTTTGGCACTCTCAACCAATTGCAGCTTGGGGAGCAGATCGACATGAGCCGTTTTGAATGCTGCGTCAATGACGTGATCGGCGGCCAAAGACGGCAGAACACCGAGCAGCACAAAACTCATTGCCAAAAATGAACGAATGTGTGTCAAAACCATCAAGGAGCAGGTCTCGCGATGCCTCCACGTTTTAAACATCACCCGCCGCCACACCGATAGGATATACGATGCCCCCAAATTGGACAGGGTCGTCAACTTAACTCCATTAAAGCCGACAATGCCCTAGCGCGGCAAATCCGATCTGACAATTGCAAACAATAAATGATCTTGCCACATGCCATTGATTTTCAAGTACGACCGCGCGTAGCCCTCTTCTGTAAAGCCGCAGCTTCGCAGCAACCGCTTTGAGGGAACGTTGAACGGCAGACAGGCCGCCTCGACGCGGTTCAGGTTGAGGCCGTCAAATGCATGGCTCAGCAGAGCTGCAACCGCCTCGGTCATATAGCCACAACCGGCATACGGCGCGCCGATCCAATATCCAAGAGATGCAGTATGGGCAACGCCGCGCCGAACGTTCGACAGGGTTGCACCACCTAACAGCACATCATCATACGAAAAGACGAGATAGGAGTAGGCAAGGTCATCTCGCACATCGCGCGTGCAGCGCTTAACCCTGGATCGAAATGCGGAGCGGGTAAGATCGTCATGAGGCCAAAGAGGCTCCCAGGGTTTCAAGAACGATTTGCTCTGGCCGCGCAGCGATGCCCATTCACCATGGTCCGAATGGACAGGGTAGCGCAGATACAAACGCTCTGAGCGGATGATGCTGGCCGTCTCGTGAGGTTGAACGCTACGCAGAAAAACCATTTCATACCTATTCAATGAAGTGCCCGAAATTGGCTCTCAGGCAAATCTGGCTGCTATTTGATCATAGGATGCAAGACCCGACAACTCCCCAACCGCGGCAAGCGCAGGCTTGGGGTAAACAAAAATGTTACCGGCAAGTTGTTTGACGTCCCGTGCCGAAACCTGATCGACCTTGGCGACAAATTTCTTGATATCGGGCACTTCATTATAGGCAAAGAACTGACGCGCAATTTGATCGCAGCGCCCAGAAGCACTTTCCAAGCTCATCACCAGCCCTGCTTTAATCTGGGCTTTGATCCGGGCGATTTCATCTTCGTCGATCATTTCGATCATGGACATAATGACATCGCTGGTGACGTCGACCAACTGGCCGGTTTTATCGGGCGAAGTTGCCGCGTAGATCGAGATGTTGCCGCCATCGGCGTAGGACGCAGCAAATGCAAACACCGCATAGCACAAACCACGTTTCTCGCGCACTTCCTGGAATAGACGAGAAGACATGCCGCCGCCAAGAACGCCGGCAAGCACCTGTTGGGCGAAAATCTCGTCTTCACGATAGCCGACGCCGGGGAATGACAGCACGATATGGGTCTGGTCGAGAGGGCGCTTGGCTAGATGGGACCCACCGGTGAATTCTGGCGCCATCCAGTAGACGCCGGCGCCCGAGCGCACGCTTGCCAAGCGTTGTTGGGTGGCGTCGACAAGCTGTTGATGGTTGATGTTGCCAGCGGCGCTGACAACAATTCGCTCACCCGTATAGTGACTGTCGCGATAATCAGTGATCGCGTCGACCTGGTAGGCCGCAACTCCTTTGGCAGTGCCTAGAATAGATCGGCCAAGGGGATGATTGGGATAGGCAGCACTTTGGGCGAGATCGAAGACCAAATCGTCAGGAGTGTCATTGGCGGCGGCTATCTCCTGCAATATGACATCGCGCTCGCGCGCCAATTCGTCCGGTGCAAACTTCGGATCGATGAGGATGTCGGCCAGGATATCGAGGGCAAGCGACCAGTCGTCCTTGAGCACGCGAGCGTAATAGGCCGTGGTCTCCATGGCGGTCGATGCATTGATCTCTCCGCCTGCCGCCTCGATTTCCATGGCGATCTGTAGTGCATCGCGGCGTGACGTCCCCTTAAACGCCATATGTTCCAGCAAATGGGCAATGCCGTTCTGGTCCGCGCGTTCGTCGCGCGCACCGGCCCGCACCCAAATGCCCAAGGCGACGGTTTGCAGCTGCGGCATCGTGTCAGTGATGACATGAACACCATTGTCGAGACGGGTAATTTCTACGGACATAGATCCAAACCTCTCAGGCCGATGCCATCTGACGGATATGTGCCTGCAGGGCAGGTAAATCATTCTCCAGGACCGCGAAGTCTTCACGTAGCGTCATCAAATGACCGAGCCGCGCCGGCAACTCCGGACGAACACCACAGGCGCGCTCAACCGCGTCAGGGAATTTCGCAGGGTGTGCCGTCGCCAGCGTGATCATCGGTGCGCTTTGTGCTGCAATGCGCTCAGCCACCGCATAGCCAATGGCGGTGTGCGGGTCGAGCAGTTCTCCTGTCGACTGCAGCGTCTCGGCTATGGTTCGGGCCGTTTCGACCTCGTCGCATCGGCCAGCGTCAAAGTGCGATCGAATGGTGGCGAGAGGACCATTACCAATTGGAAACGAACCAGACTGCTTCAAGCCGGACATCAATCGGCGCACCATATCACCATCGCGGTCATATGCCTCGAATAACAGGCGCTCGAAATTGCTCGATACCTGAATATCCATGGATGGGCTTAATGTCGGCGTCACGCAGGCCACTTCATAGCGACCGGTCCGTAAGGTGCGCTCAAGGATATCGTTGACGTTGGTTGCAATGACGAGTCGGTCGATGGGAACGCCCATCTGTTTGGCAACGTAACCGGCGAATATGTCGCCGAAATTCCCGGTCGGAACCGTAAAGCTGACACTTCTTTGCGGCGCGCCGAGGGACAGAGCGGCCGTTACATAGTAGACGATCTGCGCCAGGATCCGCGCCCAGTTGATTGAATTAACCCCGGCGAGATGAAGCTCATCGCGAAATGGCAGATCATTGAACATGTCTTTGACGGCGGCCTGGCAGTCATCAAACGAACCCTTGAGCGCAATGTTGTGAACATTGCCGGTCAATACCGTGGTCATCTGGCGGCGCTGAACGTCGCTCACCAGATCATTAGGGTGCAGCATGAAAATGCTGGTGCGGTCCGACGACTTAAAAGCATCGATCGCCGCTCCACCTGTGTCGCCCGACGTTGCGCCGACAATTGTCGCACGTGCGTCGCGCTTCTCGAGCGCCCAGTCCATAAGGCGTGCCAGAAACTGCATAGCAACATCCTTGAACGCCAATGTGGGCCCGTGGAAGAGCTCCAGCAGCCAGTGGTTTGCATCAAGTTGCTTCAATGGCGCCACGGCGGGATGGTCAAAACCAGCATAGGCCTCGTCGATCATTTGTCTGAGCTGGTCCATCGGTAGTGTCGAACCTACGAATGGGCGAATTACCGCATGCGCGACATCGGCATATGGTTTGCCGCGCAATTCCGCGAGCTCGTCAACGGAAATCACTGGCCAGCTCTGCGGCACATACAGCCCGCCATCGCGCGCCAGCCCAGTGAGCAGAGCATCTTCGAAATCCAGTTCGGGCGCTTGGCCTCTGGTACTGACGTATTTCATTCAAACAGTCCGGTTGCCCTGTACCCATCAATCGGACAGGTAGCGTGCTCTGAGATGAGATTCAAACGCTGTCACGCCCAACGGCTCGCCAGTTGCGCGCTCAATAATCTGGGAAGTCGTGTAGCGGCTGGGCGAGGAGTGTATATTCGTTCTGAGCCAATCGTTCAACGGCGCAAAGTCGCCCTTGGCGATTGCCGGCATGATGGTTGTGTCATTGCCCCTGGCGGCGGTGAAGATCTGAGCTGCAGCAAGCGCGCCGAGTGTGTAGCTCGGGAAGTAGCCAAATGCGCCCGATGGCCAGTGGATATCCTGCATGCAACCATCCGAGTCTTTTTCAGGGATGATGCCGAGCAACTCTTGCATGCCGAAGCGCCAGGCGGCCGGCAGATCAACAACCTTGAGGGTTCCGGCGATCAGTTGGCGCTCAAGCCGATAGCGCAAGATGATGTGCAATGGATAGGTTACTTCGTCGGCATCGACCCGGATGAGGCCGGGCGAAACCTTGTGATATATGCGTTGCAGGTTAACGGCGTTGTATTGGCGCTTGTCACCGCAGAAATGCTCACCGACGAGCCATGCGAGATAGTTGATGAATTCCGGCGATCGGGCCGCCTGCATCTCATACAGCAGCGACTGGCTCTCGTGCAAAGTCATGCCCCGTGCCCGGCCGACCGGCTGCTCCAGCCAGTCAGCTGGCAAACTGCGTTCATATTGGGAATGCCCGGTTTCGTGGATGACGGCCATTAAACCGGGGGTGAAGTCGTCTTCATCATAACGGGTGGTGATGCGGCTGTCCTCGGGTACGCCGCCAGAAAATGGATGATGGCTTGTGTCGAGCCGGCCGCGATTAAAATCGAAGCCAAGACAGGTCATGAGGCTGCGGGCTAGTTTATCCTGCTGCGCAACGGGAAACGGACCGGTCAGCTTTACGACCGGCGGGGCGGCGGCCTGACGCTCCAAGACTTGTGCGAGCAATTCGGGTAGTAAGGTCCGCAGTTTGGCAAACAGCGGATCGATATGGGCCTGTCGGCCGCCTGGATCATATTGGTCAATTAACGCATCATAGATGGAAACGCCGAACGCATCGCTGCGCGCTTCGCCACTCCGCCGAACGAGCTTTATCAGTTCCTCAAGCAACGGCGCGAGCGTGGCAAAATCGTTGTCGGCGCGGGCCTGGCGCCACGCCATTTCGCACCGACTGGCCGTCATAGAGAGTTGCTCAACGAGATCTCCCGGAACAGCCGATGCATGTGTCCAGGCATGACGCATTTCGCGCAGATTAGCGCTTTGCCAGAAATTGAGTTCACCGACATTCGCTTCCGCAGCTGCCAACAGATCGGCCATGTCGGGTGCGGTCATGATCTCATGCCTGATCACCGACAGCGTCGATAGTTGCCTGGCACGCACCTCGGCACTGCCTTCGGGCATCATGGTCGCGTGGTCCCAGCCCAGGATTGCGATGGCCCCGCCGACGGCCGACATCCGGGCAAAACGCTGTTCAAGCGCACTGTAGGCTTCACTCATTATTGGTTTTTCCCCTGCTCCGGCTTGTCGCGGCTGCGGTAGAAAAGCACCGTCAAGATTATAAGAACGAGTGCCAGGCCGTACCAGGTCACTGCATATTGCAGGTGATTGTTGGTTAGCTTGACGTTGACCGGATCTACGATCGGCAGGGCTTCTGGCGCGTCTTCCTCGCCTGGCGCAAGCTGTACCAAGACCGGCAACAGCGTTGCATAGGCGTTGGGTTCGACAAAACCAAGATCGTCCGGCAGCGTTTCAGCCATGGCCATCAAGTCGATACTGTACCAACGATTTGCATCCGGGTCGTTGGCCGGCGTGAACAGACCGGCAGGCCCGGCATTTGTGCGCACATAACCCGTGATCTCGATGATGGGCGCGCGATCGCTAGCCTTGCTGTTTTTTTGCGGTCGGCTCTTGGGGTCCTTGCGGTCATCCGGGACAAAGCCGCGATCGACCATGACGATAAACCGCCCCGGAAGAACTAATGGGGTGAGGATGCGCCAGCCGATCTTGCCGTGGCGAAGGTGGTAGAAGTGGCGTTCCAGGTCGTGTCGGAAGGCACCGGCAGCTTTCACCTTCAGCCAGTCGACGTCAAAACCATGTTCGATGCCGGCGTCGATATCGGTAAGCGTGACTGGATCGGCGACCAATGCCTGTTTGCGCTTGTCGATGACATCCAGCTTCCACTGCAGGCGCTGAATCTGCCATGTTCCCAGGGCCAGTAAGACTGCGACGCCAAACGCACTGGCCAGGAGCAGTGTTCGGTTACCGGACATCACCGGGGAATTCTCACCGCTCGCTCGCCTCGCCAGGAGCTGCCTTGGTCTTGTATTGCTGGCACAACAAGATTCCCTTGACCGGACGCAGCAACACTAGCGGCAAGATGACTGCCGCTGGCACCGCGATAAGGGCGTGCACCGAATAGGATGGTTGCCAGGTGAGCTCGACCCAAAGAGCAAGGCCCACGGCAATTGCGCCGGCGATCAGCATAACGAACCAGGCGGCCCCATCGCCGCTGTCGGCAAACCGGAAACTCAATCCGCACGACTGGCAAACCTCGGCGACAGTCCGATAGCCGGTAAACAGTTTGCCGCGACCGCAACGTGGACACTTACCGGCGATCCCGGCAGAAACAAGCGAGACATCGCCGTAAAAGGGTTGGTTCACCATCTGTCCGTCATACGCCAAATGAGATGCCGCGACAATTGCGATCGATCATGTATCCATCACGGCATACGGCACCGGCCTGCCGTCTGGCCGGTGCCATGTGCTATTCGACTTAGATTAGTGTGCTGCGGCGCCGGCCGACCCCCAGACATAGATACAGGAGAACAGGAACAGCCAGACTACGTCAACGAAATGCCAGTACCACGCTGCCGCTTCGAACCCGAAGTGCCGTTCCGGTGAGAAATGCCCGTTGAGCGCCCGGAAAAAGCAAACGATCAGGAAGATTGTACCGATGATCACGTGAAAACCATGGAAGCCGGTCGCCATGAAGAATGTCGAGCCGTATATATTGCCGCCGCTATCGGACTTGAAGGCAAAGGCAGCGTGGCCATATTCGTAGGCCTGTACTCC